>PEYH01000011.1 GCA_002774465.1 Parcubacteria group bacterium CG08_land_8_20_14_0_20_43_9 | reverse complement strand
GCAAGTGGATGTTGCCCTAAAATTGCCCAATAACAAGATTTTGCCCATAGACGCAAAGTTTTCCTACGACAATTACAAAAAGATGGTTGAGGCGGAAAATGAAGAGGAAAAGAAGCTGTTCCGCAAGAAGTTTATTGAAGACACTAAGGCAAGAATTCAGGAAATTTCTTCAGAATATATTTTGCCCTCCGAAGGCACAACCGACCAGGCGATTATGTATATCCCGGCTGAAGCGGTCTATTACGAAATTACCATGATGCAGGACGAGGATTTGGTTAAATTTGCCCGCTCTAAAAGGATAATATTGGCTTCGCCGAATAATATCTTACTGACCTTGTCTGCGGTGGTTCATTGGTACAAAGATGTCCAGATAGGCAGAAAAACCCGGGATATATTAAAAAGATTGGCAAGAGTGCAGCAGGATGCGAAGAAAATAATGGACGTATTCAGGAAACTGGGCAATCATTTGAAAAACGCCTTGTCTTCTTATGAAAACTCTGATAAATTATTATCTCGGTTTGACGACAGGGTAGAGCGGTTGCTGGAAAGTTCTCCGGACGAAAAGCAGCTTCGTTCAGGAGATAATGCTAACTCGTCCGAGGCGGGCGAGTGATTAATGATTAGTAATTAATAATTAACAATCAGCTGTTTAAATAATATGTTGGCAGTGATAAAAACAGGCGGGAAACAATATCTTGTTAAGCCCGGAGATAAAATCAAAGTGGAAAAGTTGGGCAAAAAAGAAGGCGAAGAAGTCAGTTTTGATGAGGTTTTATTATTGGAACGGAACAAAAGATTAAGTATCGGTTCGCCGACAGTCAAAGGCACCAAGGTCATAGCCAAGGTCTTGGAAAACAAAAAAAGCAAGAAAGTTATTGCTTTTAAGTATAAAGCGAAGAAGAGATACAAACTTAAAAAGGGCCATCGCCAGCCCTATACTTTGGTAGAAATCAAAGAAATTCCGGAAGCATAATCAGGGAAGAATATCTTCCAGCTCAATCCCTTCCGGGTCTTCAAGCTCTCTTTTCTCTAAGTTTCTAAAACTCGCTCTCGGCTCATCAAAGTATAATTCAACTTTGCCGACCGGGCCGTTTCTGTGTTTGGCGACCAATATGTCGGCAATGTTCTTTCGGGCAGTATCCTGTCTGTATTTGTCTCCCCTGTAAATGAACAGAACCACATCCGCATCCTGCTCGATTGAGTTGTGGACAATTATGTTGTCTGCTACAAAGTTGTGTGTTTCGGGCACGGTTGCGTCATAAACCAATTCCTTTCCAATCGGCCTTATTGAAATTACTTGGTCCCAAAATATGTCAGAGACAGACATTTGGTAAATTATTTCAGAATCTAAAACTTGGGCGATTCTTTGCAATCGTTCCACCCCGACCCCTGATTTGAATAGAGAAGAACCGCAGTATTGAGTTTGGATGCCCGCGCTTAATTCTCTCCAAGTTAAGTCCCTATCTTCTCTGATAGGATTGATAAGCGCCTGCCATGATTCCTTTGGCCAAATATCCAAATTAGTATTGGCCTTAATCTCGCGGATTTTCCGGATAAGATTGGGAACTATTTTGCCTCTTTTGCCAAAACTGCCGATAGTTTCCAGAAACATCAATTGATGTTGTCTCCCTTGTATATGGATTTGGTAGCATATCCTGTAGTTTCCTTTTTTGCCCTCAACTATTTTTGACCTTATGCCGAATCTTAATAAGAGATGTTTTACCCCTTCTGCCATCTTTCTGCTTGTAGTGGCATAATATATGTTCGCCGCAGAACCTCGGCTGCCCTCTTTTCTTAAACTAATACTTCCGTCAGTAGCCCAAAGATGATGCAAGAATAATGCTAAAAGATTGTTATCCGAGGAATATATCTTTTGAGGTATTCGTTTCTCCCATGATCGGCATAGCTCAAGTCCCAAGTTGCCATACCAATTGACAATCGGGTGGTGTTTGTCCCGGGATAAACGATATGGACTGGGCAGATAGATATGCCACCAATTTTCCTGCCTGACGATGCGCGGTTTGATATTGAATAATTTTTTGCTGGTCCTTTCTACAATTTTAATGTTGTCCCAATCGTTGCTGGTGTAATGAATGGGTTGGCGCTTAAGCACGCAGCCGTCGCCCAGAAGATGGGCCAGCAAGATAATTTCATTCTTGCTCAATTCGTTTTTGGGCCCTTCTATCTTTGCGTTTTTCGGGGTGGCGAGTAAATCGCCGGACTTAAGCTGGTCTAACCTGAACCATCCATCAATCTTTTTGAACGGATGATTGGCCGAGGCCTTAATTATGGAACCGCTTCTTAGCTTTAGTTCATAGACTATTTTTTCTCCGCTGCAGAAAATCTTACTGATTCTTTTTGTTTTAATTTGCCAGTTCTCGTCTAAACTATGCACAGGGATATTGTTTTGCCCCACTAAATCCTTTATAGGGATTCTTTCACCAGTATCTGCCCGGGTGATAAGGGTGTCCCCCATAAGGCAACCGGACTCGCGGAGGTCTGATAATTTCGGTATTGATGGCGTCCTTTGTTCTACTGCCCTTGATAGCTGGGACAGCGCCAAGACCGGCACCGCAAGCTCTTTGGCCAGCCCCTTGAGGGAGCGTGAAATTTCTGTCATCTGCTGGACCATCTGCATATTGGCTATTCTCGGCTCCATCAACTGGAGATAGTCAACAATCAGCAAACCCAAGCCGTGCTGGACTTGCAATCGCCTGGCCATTGCCCTCATTTGCATTATATTAATCCCGGCTGTATCGTCTATAAATATCGGGGCTTCTGACAGCACGCCTAAGGCGTGCTGGATTCTTTCAAAATCATTTTCCGGTCCTTCCCCGGAAAGATGGCCGGTCCTTAATTTCCACAAATCAACATTTGACTGACTGGCTATAAAGCGGTCAATTATCTGGTCTTTAGACATTTCTAAACTGAAAAGGCCGACTGGCTTTTTTTCATTGACCCCGATATAGCGGGCGATATCCAAAGCCAAGCCGCTTTTTCCGATTGACGGCCGGGCCGCCAAGATAACAAGGTCTGATTTTTGAAGTCCGGAAAGAATTTTGTCCAGGTCCACAAAACCGGTTGGGACGCCTCTTGGCGTGCCCTTGTGCTTGGAAAGATTGTCTATCCTCTCAAAAGCCCCTTCCAGCTCGTTTTTAATCGGAGTGAATTGCTGGGAAAGGGAATGTTGGGCGATATTAAATATCTGGCTTTCCGCCTTGTCCAGCAATATATCCACATCTTCTTCCTCGTTAAAGCCCATATTGCCGATTTCATAAGATGTCTGGATCAGGTCCCTCAAGATTCTTTTCTTTTGGACAATCTTGGCATAATCCAAAACATGCATGGCATTGGGCACGGCATTCACCAATTCCGTCAGATAGGTTTTTCCGCCTATGGTTTCCAGTTTTCCTTTCTCCTGCAGGCGGGACGATAGGGACAAAAGGTCAATGGTTTCGTTCCGGTCAAAAAGGTCGCGCATTGAATCATAGACGGCCTGGTGCTGATTTTTATAAAAATCCCGGGGTTGTAAAAAATCCACCACTTTTACAATGGCGTTCCTGTCAATCATCAAACTGCCGAGCAATGATTTCTCCGCCTCAATGTTTTGAGGCGGGGTTCTGTCCGGCAGGGACTGGTTGTTTTTTGAGTAATCAGCCATCACCTCTATTCTAACCAAAATTTACCTTTTGGCAAGGGGCTGGAAAAGGCCGCCTTGGGCGGCTTTATTTCTATCTGTGGATAACCCGCTTATTTCTTTTTGATTTCTGGGCCGGTTGGCGCGTCTTTTAACTCAAATCCCAATCGCTCAATTTGTTCCCTGATTTTATCGGCTTCCCGCCATTGTTTGCTTGTTCTGCATTTCTCGCGCATCTTGGCCAAGTCCTTAATTTTTTGCGGAACAGTTTCTCGTTTGCGCGGAAAGATAAAGTTAAAAATTTTATCAATATCTTTCAGGAATTCCAAAATTTCCTTTGCCTGCTTTTCATCAATTTCATTTTTATCAAACAGGGGGTTTATCGCTTTAATCATTTCAAACAAGACAGCCAAGGCTTCGGGAGTATTAAAATTATCCTCCATCGCCTCCTCAAATTTTGTTTTTGAATCTTTTAATAATTTTGAAATTCTTGATTTTTGAGTTATTGTTTTGCGTTTTGCGTTTTGCGTTTTTAGTTTGTTTACAAATTCCTCCATCCTTTCCAGATTTTTCTTGGCTTGCAAAAGATTCTTCTCCGACCAATCCAGCTTGCTCTGATAGCGGCTGGAAGCCACGAACATTCTTATCACCCTCGGCTCCCATTTTTCCAAAACCTGCTCTATGGTTATAAAATTGCCGAGCGATTTGGACATTTTCTGCCCCCCTGTCATTAAAAGCCCGCCGTGCAGCCAGTATTTGACAAATGGCTTTTTTTTGGCAAGGGCTTCGGTCTGGGCAATTTCGTTTTCATGATGGGGGAACATCAAGTCCTGCGCGCCGGCGTGGATGTCAATTTGCTCGCCTAAAAATTTTTTAATCATCACCGAGCATTCAATATGCCAGCCCGGCCTGCCTTGCCGCCACGGGCTTTCCCAATAGGGTTCGCCTTTCTTGGCCTTTTTCCACAGCGCAAAATCAACTGCTTCATCTCGCTCATATTTATCGGCTTCAACTCTTGTTCCGGTTTTCGCCTTCTTGATTTTAATGCCTGAAAGTTTTCCGTAATCTTTATATTTAGAAATGTCGAAATAGACAGAGCCGTTTTGCTCATAGGCAAACCCTTCTTGTTCAAGTTTTTTAATAAAGTCAATTATTTCTTTGATATTCTCCGTCACTTTCGGATAAACATTTGCCGGCTTAATGCCTAATTTTTTTTGGTCTCTTAAGAATTGCCCGGTATATTTTTCAGACAAAGAGAAAATATCCCCGCCTTCTTTGTCCGCCTGTTTGATTATGTCATCATGAACATCCGTGATATTCATTACATATTTTACTTTGTATCCTCTGTATTCCAGATACCTTCTGATAATGTCAAAAGCAATGTATGTCCGCGCGTGCCCGATATGCCCGGGTCCGTAAACCGTTGGCCCGCAAACATAAAATGCCACCTGTTTGTTTTTTAAGGGCTTGAATATCTCTTTTTTTCTGGTTAGGGAATTGTAGACCTTAATCATTTGTTTATCGTTATTGGTTTATTTTACTATATTTTCACCCTCTACTCAAATTTTTCCGATTATTAAGGTTCTTCGGGGTTATGTTCCGACATTACCAACATTAAATTTTTCGGCGACAAGAGAGCGTGGCTTGACTTTTGTCTCTAAATATACTATCGTTTCTTTCTGATGAGGTGATGAGGGGGCGGCGACCCGGAGGGTCGCCGCCTTTACTTTCTTGTAAAGCCTTCTCAGATTTGGTAAAATGGATAAAAATTAATTACTTAATATGAATAAAAGGGATTTTAAATTAGGTTTGTTGATTGGTTTTTTAATCGGGCTTTTGGCGCTTCCTACGCTTAAAAACCTTGAGCAGGATATATCAAGCAAATGGGAGGGTTTTAAGTTTGGCTATTTTTTCCTTTTGCCAATCCTGTTGCCGTTTTTGGTAGTGGCAGGATTATTTATAGCAGATAAATTGGCAAAGAGAATAAAAGTCATCTGGCAACTTGCCAGATTTGTGGTGGTTGGAGCGCTCAATACTTTTATTGATTTCGGGGTGCTCGGTTTTCTCCTGTGGATAAGCAAGATTGAGGCAGCCCAGGCGATCGCCCTATACGCTTTCTTTAAATTTTTATCTTTCACCGCAGCCGCCACTAATAGTTATTTCTGGAATAAGTCGTGGACATTTGAAAAGGGGAGCAAGGCGGAAGGAAAAGAGTTTGCGGGCTTTTATCTTATTACAGGAATCGGCGCTTTGCTCAATGTAGGAATCGCTTCTTTGATTGTCCGGTTGGCTGGGCCGGCTGCCGGAGTTTCCGGCAATGTTCTGGCAGGCGTAATTGCGCCGTTCGCGGGGGTCTTAATCGGTTTTATGTGGAATTTCATCGGCTATAAATTTTTCATTTTTAAAAAATAACAATCAATAGTTAACCCGCTCAAGGTGAGATAGAGATAATTGATTAGTGATAAGTGATTAATTTATGGCTAACCTTGTTTTATACCGCAAATACCGGCCAAAGAGTTTTTCCGAAGTGGTCGGGCAGGAGCATATCGTTCAGACAATCACCAATGAGATAGCCAATGATTTGCTGTCCCATTGTTATTTATTTTCCGGGCCCAAGGGCTCGGGCAAAACAACCATTGCCCGGCTTTTGGCCAAAGCCATAAATTGTGAGAACTTGCAGGGATTCGAGCCGTGCAACAAATGCCAGTCATGCATGGAGATAAACAGCGGCCGGGCCATTGATTTAGTGGAAATAGACGCCGCTTCCAACAGGGGCATAGATGATATTAGGGAATTAAAAGAGGGGATAAGGTTTTCTCCCACCCGGATGAAATATAAGGTCTTCATCATTGACGAGAGCCACCAGCTTTCCAGGGATGCGGCCAATGCTTTGCTGAAAATGCTTGAGGAGCCCCCGTCCTTTGCCGTGTTTGTCTTGGCGACCACCGAAGCCCATAAAATGATTCCCACTATAAGTTC
>PEYH01000051.1 GCA_002774465.1 Parcubacteria group bacterium CG08_land_8_20_14_0_20_43_9 | reverse complement strand
CCAGAAAGCTGTCATTTTTGGAAAAACTGCTTAAATTGCCTAAATTAAATTTTATAAACGCGGTAACCGTCCCTGACTTTTTCCGAGACCTTTAACCCCACTTCATCTCCCTTTTTAGCTTTGCTTATTTCTTTGTAGTCAACCTGCATTGACTCAACGTCCTGCTCAAAATCCGTATCCCCGCCGGCGACTCTAATTCTGTCTCCTGTTTGCAGGGGGCCAGAAAGCTCAATAACCGCTACTTGTATTTTATCAAAAAAATGAATAACTTTGCCTATTAATTTTTCTTCAATTTCCTCTTCAGGCATAATTGATGATAATTTAATAATAAATAATTGGTTTTGCCCCGACCTTTCTTTTGGCTATTATAGCACATTATAGCACAAAATACTGCTATTGAGGACTGCTGGGCCGGCTTGCCGACCTCGAGCAAGGCCCAAATGAGAGGGGCTCAACAACTGATTCCTAATTTTGCGAAGGCCGAAGAAAGTTTCTTTCCCATCTGATTAAAAAATTCGTCAGTCATTTTATCTTCCAAGCCGTATTTCCGGTAAACCCGGTCCGCATAATGATAATTCATCCGGTCAATTATCGCATAATCAATTTTGCCGGCGAGCATTTTGGGCAAATCCTCTGCCCCGGGAAGAATCGGGGCTATCATAATGAATGTCCTGATGCCGGCTTTATGAAGTTCGCCGAGGGCATTAATGCGCTTGTCTATCGATGGAGCCAAGGGTTCGAAAATTTTCCTAACAGTATCGTCGGCCGTGGCAATGCTGAATCCGACCTCAAACTTCCTCCCTCTCTTCAGAATGTCCATATCTCTTAAAACCAAAAGTGATTTTGTTTGAACGGCCGCCGGCCAATTATGTTGCGCCAGAATTTCCAGGCATTGGCGCGTCAGCTTATATCTCGCCTCCAACGGTTGATACGGATCGCAAACCCCGCTTACCCAAACCTTGCCCGGCTTCTTTCTGTTGATTTCAGTCCTTAACAAATCCGGGGCATTAATCTTGACATCAACAAATTGACCCCAGGGCTCTCGATGCCCGGTGAATCTCTTCATAAAGCGGGCGTAGCAATACGAACAACTATGCTGACAGCCAACATAGGGATTAATAACATAAGGAAAAACCTTAGATTTAGACAAAATTGTCTTTGCCCGCACTTCTCTTACAATCATGCTGTTAGAGAAATTACGAGACCCCGCCCGAAGCGGGCAGGCGGGTCTCGTAGTAACCTTTATATGTTTATTTTACTCTATCAAAAATCTTCAAAAAGTCCTAACGTCCCGGGCCAAGACAATCTTGGCACAGACAGGGACTCGCCCAGATATTCATCCGGGCGCCCGATTGAATAATCGGGCGAACCCAATGTTGCCCTAGTCGGTCTGGAACCTAAGCAGATCAAGCCCCGTAAGGGTTCTTTGGGTGTTTTTCCAAGGACCATTTAATGCCTCTCGGTCGGGGTTATTTTCAATAAAACAAAACGGTATGGAAAATAGGCTTGACGCTATTCTTTCATCATTTTTACTAAATCGTGTTTGAAATTTTTAGTGTCTTATATTCAAAAACTAAGCGAATCAAACCAATTATAGTTGTCGATCCCCCGTCCTAATAAAGCACTCTGCGATTGAGAGATAACGCTTGCAGATTTAACAAGCCATCCAAAATCTCTTTTTGCTTTCAATAAAGAATTGGCATGCTTTAAGGTAATTGTTGACGAACTTTTAATTTCAAACAAATGTAGTTTTTGGCTATCTTCCAAAACCAAATCGACTTCCAATCCGTCTCTAGTTTTTAAATAATACATTGAGGGCTGCATGCCAAAATGTAAGTATCTTTTCCAAAAATCTACCACTATTAAAGTTTCAAATAAATTACCAAAATAGGGACTATTTACAAGAGTTTTTTTGTCTCTCAGGCCAAGTAAGTAAACGGCTAAAGCTGGGTCATTAAAATAGATTTTAGGACTTTTTATCAAACGTTTTCCAATATTGCGATAATATGGATAAAGCAAAAACACCTGATAACCGGTTTCTAGAAGAGAAAGCCACTTCTTGGTTGTGGGTACTGAAATCCCAATATCACGAGCAATTTCTGATAAATTTAAAATTTGACCCGTTCTTATGGCACAGGCCTTTAAAAATCTTTCAAATTGATTTAAATCTCCGACTTGACTAAGATTGCGGATATCTCTTTCTAGATATGTGGTTATATAAGAGCCACACCATAAATCTTTATCAATCTTTTTATTGACTGCTATTTCGGGGAAAAATCCTCTTAATAACAGCTCCGACAATAATCTCCCATCATTTTTCTTCGCTAAAGTATTATGATTTTTTTTCAATAACTCCCCTAAAGATAATGTCTTTCGGCCCCTATTTAATCTTTCTGTTAACGAAAAAGGCAGTAATGACAAAATAGCTGCTCTTCCGGCCAACGACTGGCTTACTCCTTGCATTAAAACAAAATTTTGTGAACCAGTTAGAATCCAAAAACCTGGTTTTCTTTTTTCATCAATTGAAGTTTTGATATATGAAAGTAGATTAGGCACATATTGAATTTCATCTAAAATAACTGGCTTCTTAAATTGGGCTAAGAAACCAATCGGGTCATCTTGCGCCCTTATTCTAACATCTGGATTTTCTAAATTTATATATTGATGACTTTTCCCCAGCAAATTACGGAGCAATGTTGTCTTCCCAGATTGTCTTGGCCCGGTAACAACAATCGCTGGAAATGTTTTAAGCGCTTTTTGAATAGTTGTAGATAAGGTTCTGTATATCATGGTTTTTCTCTTATTATACGCCCCACATATTTAAAGTGTCAAGTTAAATATGCAGGGAACTGTGGAAAACTCAAAAACCGCCTTTTTGGCGACCTTGGGGTGGCTCGGTCGCAAGAACCGCGCACATACCTGCTCCGCGAGAAGGATTCGGATTTGTGTCCCTGGGCTGATTCGAACAGCCACTTCCTCCTCCGGAGGGAGGTGTTTTATCCATTGAACTACAGGGACAAAATAACTACTTTAATTTTTGGGCAATGATAAAAATATTTTTGCTTTTTGGGCTTCTTTCCAAAATGCCTTTTTCTTTTATTGCAAATCCCGCGCTTTCAACAATTTTCCCCAGCTCCTTCTCTGAAAAAATATGAATATACCTGTTCGCCATAACCTTGCCTGCGCTGTTCTTCCAGGGATAAAAAATATCCTTGAAATCAAACTTTGTTTTGCCGATTATTTTCAAAAAAGCGTATTTTAACAACAACCGCCTGGCTTTCTTGCTATCATTCAGGTCCCAGACGGTCAGGACCATCTGGCCTCCCGACTTCAGAACGCGCCTGACTTCCCTTAAAAACTCTTTTCTTAAAGCAAGGGACGGGATATGATGAAAAACAGCCAAACAAAAGACCTTATCAAAAAAATTGTCCTCAAAAGGCAAAGATAGCGGCCTGCTGACAAAAAATTTTCCATCCGGATATTTTGCTTTGGCTATTCTGATGAGAGAACCGGACACATCCACTCCGTAGTAATCTGCCTTATCCCCGACTATCTCCTTGAGCCGTCCGTTTCCGCAACCCAAATCAAGAATTCTGTCCTTGGCATCAATATAGTCCTGGAGGATTGAAAAATCAGGAGGGAGATAATCCTGGGTTTTATCAAATCTTTCCGCAATAGCATCGTAATCCTGCCTTATCCTCTCCAGCAGATATTCGGCATATTCTTTTTTCATAATATGGAACTGGCAAAAGAAATTATTATCGCCCTTGCAAGAAAAAGGGATAAAAACCCGGAAATTTTGAATTCTCTGAAGCGGAGTTATGCCAAGAAGAAAAGCTCAAAAATGCTCCCCAACTCCCGATTATTAGAAGCTTATCATACCTTAATCAAAGATAAAAGCATAAAGCCAAACCCGGAAATCGAGGAGGCCTTAAGAATCAGAAAAATCCGCTCGCTTTCAGGCATTGTCATCATTTCCGCGCTGACAAAGCCGTTCCCCTGCCCGGGAAAATGTATTTTCTGCCCGAGTCAGACCAATGTCCCTAAAAGTTATTTAAAAGAGGAGCCGGCTGTGGCCCGGGCGATTATAACAAAATACCATCCTTTCCGGCAAGTCCAGACGAGAATTAAAGCGCTGGAGGCAATCGGCCACCCGACCGACAAAATTGACTTAAGAATTATTGGCGGAACCTGGTCTTTTTATCCGAAAAATTACCAAAATTGGTTTATCAAGGAATGCTTCAGGGGAGCGAATGAATATAATGAAAAATGTAAAACGAAAAATGTAAAACGACAACTAAAAAATAAAAAATTGAGGGATGCTCAAAGAAAAAATGAGAAAGCGGGACACAGGATAATCGGCATCACTATTGAGACGAGGCCGGATTTCATTGACATAAAAGAAATAAAGCGGTTAAGAGGGCTTGGGATAACGATGGTAGAGCTCGGCGTCCAAAGCATTTATGATAATATCCTCAAATTGAATAAAAGGGGACATAGGGTTGAGGCGTCAATCAGGGCGACTCAATTGTTAAAAGACGCCGGTTTCAAGGTCTGTTTCCAAATGATGCCCAACTTGTTGGGGTCTGACCCCGAAAGGGATGTTAAAATGTTTAAGGAACTCTTTTCCGGTCCTGACTTCCAGCCGGATTATATTAAAATCTATCCCTGCGCTTTGTTAAAGGAAGCTCCCTTATATAGTGTTTGGAGGCAGAAAAATTATAAACCATATACGGAAAAACAACTCTTAAAAATCCTGATTGAAATTAAAAAGGAAATCCCCTATTACTGCCGGATACAAAGAATTGTCCGCGATATCCCCTCTCAATACATAATACAGGGCGGAACCAAGACATCCAACTTGAGGCAGGTGATAGAGAAAATCGCCGAGCAAGAGGGTTGGCAATGCAAGTGCATCAGGTGCCGGGAAGTCAAAGAGCATTATAACCCGAAAGAAAAACTTTATCTTCTTAGAATGGATTATGAGGCGTCCGGAGGAAAAGAAATATTTTTGAGTTTTGAAAACAAAGAAAGGACCCGGCTATACAGCTTATTGCGCCTAAGAATTCCCAGCCAGGCAATTCTGCCTGTTTTGAAAGATTCCGGCATTGTCAGGGAACTCCATACTTATGGAAAATTGGTGCCTATTTCCCAGAAAACAAAAGCGCCCCAGCATCGCGGGCTCGGCAAAAAGTTAATGCAAGAAGCGGAAAGAATCATCAAAAAAGAATTCAATCGGAAAAACATCTCCGTAATCTCCGGGGTCGGGGCGCGGGGCTATTATAAAACGCTCGGCTATTCCCTCAAGGACACTTATATGATAAAAAGATTAAATAATTAACTTAAAAACATGGTAATCGCTTTAGTTGTTATATTGGTTTTCCTTTTCATCCTTTTCCTGTCAGGGATAAGAATCATTAACGAGTATGAAAGGGGGGTAATCCTGACTTTTGGAAAATATTCGGGAACAAAAATCCCGGGATTCCGATGGATATTCCCCGGAATCCAGCGCCTGATAAATGTGGACCTAAGAATTACCACCGTGGATGTTCCCCGGCAAGAGGCCATCACTAAAGACAATGTGCCTGTCGGGGTGAACGCCGTGGTCTATTTCAAAGTGGAAAAGCCGGAATTTGCGGTTTTGAAAGTGGAGAATTACCGCTACGCTGTTTCTCAATACGCTTTAGCCGCTTTGAGGGACATTATCGGCGGGGTTGAATTGGACGCCCTCCTGACTGAAAGAGAAAATGTCGCCATCGCTATCAAACAAATGGTTGACGCGGAAACAGATCCCTGGGGGATAGATGTTACCGCTATCAAAATGCAGGACATAGAACTGCCCGCGGGAATGAAAAGGGCGATGGCTGCCCAAGCAGAAGCAGAAAGGGAAAAAAGGGCGATAATCATCAGGTCCGAAGGCGAAGCGTCCGCCGCCCAAAACTTAAAAAACGCCGCAGAGCTGCTTACCTCGGCGCCCGGAGGATTATCATTGAGAACTCTTGAAACGATTGATAATCTCCAGCCCGACCCCTCTAAAACAGTGATTTTTGCCCTGCCAATAGAAATTCTGGAAGGGTTCAAAAACCTGACCGGAAGAAAAAAAGATATCCTCTAACGGATTTCTTTGAGAAATTCCTCCGCTAATTTTATCGTATCTTCCGTACTCTTGTAAAAAGCCCTCCATAAAACAACGATGTCAACATCGTTGAGAATGGCTGTTTGGACTTCCTGGATGGTGTCTCCGCCAGCCACGGCAATCATTATGTCGCAGTCGCTTTTAATGCGCTGAATTTCGTGGTAAGGAATTTCTTTTTCCCTGTTATAATCTTCCTCGTCAACTCCCCGATGCAAAATCACCACATCAGGCAATTTATTTAAATTCCCCAAAACCCCCATCGGATACTCAACATTCATCATATCAATCATTGAATCCAGCCCCATTGTTTCGCATTTTTCAATAAAAGCGTTAACGGTCTCTATTGGCGCTTGCCCTAAAACAGTAGCGGCCCTGGCCCCTCCCGACTTGGCGATCTCCACCTCGGTAAATCCGCGGTCCATACATTTGAGGTCGGCTATAATATACGGGACAGGCGCAAGTCCGCCCTCAGGCCTATTAGCAAACGCTTGCTTATCTTGCCTCATTCCTTTTATTGTTTTAAATATGGAAATCAAGTCCATTGACGGCGGAACCAGCGGGCTCACTCCCGCCACTTTTTGCTCCCATAAATTCCTGATATATTGAATGCCCTCCTGGCCGTAATTTTTAATCAAGGGCGTCCCGGCCTCAATAATAATTCTGCTATCCGTCGGCAATTTCAAAATTACATCGCGAGCGTCTTGAAGCGTGCCATTAAGGGCAATTTGCAGATATTTTTTCTTTTTATCAAGCATGAGTCCGATTTGATAATTTCAAAACATTACTTCCCCTGAAGCATTTTTCGTTTTGTCTGACATTTTCGGCTGATAAATCGGGAAGGGGTTCGGAAGGCGGCGTTGCCTGACTGACCTTTCCCTTTTTTAGCTTGTTTGAAAAAATATTTTTTCATACAACAATTAATAATTATATCTTACTTCATCATAACAAAAAATCGGCTCGCAGCCAATGAAGTAATAGTCAATTGTTAATTGTTAATTGTTTTTCTGCTTAATTGCTTAGTTGCTTAGTTGCTTAATTGCTTAATTGCTTAATTGCTTAATTGCTTAGTTGCTTAGTTGCTTAATTGCTTAATTGCTTAATTGCTTAATTGCTTAGTTGCTTAGTTGCTTAATTGCTTAATTG
>PEYH01000042.1 GCA_002774465.1 Parcubacteria group bacterium CG08_land_8_20_14_0_20_43_9 | reverse complement strand
TTCCAAGGGATTCCAGGGGATTTCCAAGAGAGGGATTGAAAAGGTTTTTAAGGGAATTTTCAAAATGTTTATAAGATGTAAAATAGAGAGATGAGGAAAATCAAATTCGTAAACGGAGAATATTATCATATATTAAATCGTGGAGTAGACAAGCGGGATATCTTTGTTGATAAAGAAGACTTAGCAAGATTTTTTCAGGGGATGCGAGAATTTAATACACTTGATCCTATTGGCAGTATTTATGAGGCTCAGATTCGCAGAAAGAATAAAAAATTTGGAAACCTGGTTTCCAAGGAGGATTCGAAGATTGTGAATTTTATCTGTTATTGCATAAACCCGAATCATTATCATTTCATTTTAAGACAACTTACGGGTCGCGGAATAGAAAAATTTATGCAACGGTTAGCGCTTGGGTATTCAAAATATTTTAATTTAAGACATAAAAGAAGCGGGACATTGTTTCAGGGTCCATATAAAGCAACCCACATTGATTCTGATGATTATCTGCTTCACGCGAGCGCCTATGTCAATTTAAACAATAAAGTCCACGGATTAGAAAATGTGCTCTATAAATCCAGTTGGGGAGAGTACTGTTAGCGCGCCTACAAGGCAGGAGATTTTTGCGAAAAAGAGATCATTCTCAATCATTTTTTGAGTCCGGAAGAATATAAAAGTTTCGCAGAAGAATCATTGAAATTTATCCGCGAACGAAAAGAATTAGAAAAACTATTATCAGATTAGCTTTGGAAACCTGGTTTCCAAAATTGGAAACCAGGTTTCCAAAATTTCCAAAATCATTTCAGGCTCATCTTGTATTGGATAAGACGTTATTTGACTTTTCGGGGAGAAGTGCTTAAAATAGCCGAATGGCAAAAAAGTATTTCAAACTTATAAGCATTGCTGTCATTTTGTTAAGCATAATTACGGCCATATTCATTGAGCCAAAATTTTTTAATCAGGGCGTTGATTTTTTGAATAATAAACTGCATTTAGGTCTGCCTCATTTTTGGGACAGGCCCTTTCAGTTAGGGCTTGACCTTGAAGGCGGGGTTGAACTTTTATATGAGGCCGATTTATCCCAAATAAAGACAGAAGACAGGGACCAGGCAATGCAAGGATTAAGAGATGTTATAGATAGGAGAATAAATGCCTTAGGGGTTAGGGAGCCGGAAATTGAGGTTACCCAATCAGGAGACACTTATCGTTTGTTAGTAAGGATTCCGGGGATTACCGACCCTCAACAAGCCATTAAAGAAATTGGCGTAACTCCTTACTTGGAGTTTCAGGAACCAAAAGCGGACTTTGACGTTATCCGGGAAGAAAATCAAAAAATAATGGAGAGCGGAGAAGGCAGATTCCAAAATCCTTTTCAACCGTCAAACTTAACCGGAAGATATTTGGAAAAAGCCACTGTTGTTTTTGATTCTACCACACTGGAGCCGACTGTTTCTCTTGAGTTCAATGAAGAGGGCGCTAAAATTTTTGAACAACTGACGGAAAAATTTGTAGGTAAGCCATTAGCGATCTTTATTGACAATCAGATGCTCTCCGCCCCGGTGATTAGAGAAAAGATTTCCGGCGGGGAAGCCCAGATTAGCGGAGATTTTACCGCGGAAGAAGCCAAAACATTAGCCAGAAATCTTAGCGCCGGAGCCCTGCCTGTCCCCGTAGGAGAGCCGATTTCTCAAGTGACTATTGGTCCCACTTTAGGAATAGTTTCTCTTCAAAAAAGCATTACAGCCGGATATATAGGATTTTTGGCGATTATCGTGATTATGATATTTGGCTATAGGTTTCCCGGGTTACTCGCCGCTTTAGCCCTATTAATCTATGGTATTTTAAGTTTGGGATTATTCAAGCTGATTCCTATTACCCTGACTTTGGCCGGAATCGGCGGGTTTATTTTATCAATCGGAATGGCAGTGGACGCTAATATTTTAATATTTGCCAGATTTAAAGAAGAATTGAAAAAAGGCAAGGAAATTGACCAGGCGATAGATGAGGGTTTTGTCAGGGCTTGGCCGTCTATTAAAGATAGCAATATAACCACTTTGATAATCGGTTTGATATTGTTCACAGTTGGCACGACCTTTGTTAAGGGCTTTGCCACCACATTGATTTTGGGAATCATATTGAGCATATTGTCTTCAGTGTTTATTACAAGGGCATTTTTGGTCAGCTTTGCAAAAGGAAGAATAAGCAGAATTAAGTGGCTTTGGTAATTATATGCATTTCCGATTTATAAAATACAGTAAAATATATTTCATTGCCTCTGGCATTTTGATAATAGCCAGCATTGTTTCTGTTTTGGTTTTTGGAATCAATTGGGGAATTGAATTCGTTGGCGGAAGCATTTTGAAAATAACGTATATTGAGCAACAGTCGGATACTCAAGAATTATCAAAAAATCTTTCCGACCTTGGATTGGATAATTTTTCTATTCGCCTTAGCGGAGAAAGAGGAGTAGTGGTCAAAATGCCGGAAGTTTCCCAGGAAATCAAGGATAGGGTCTCTGCTATATTGTATAGTTCAGACAAGATAGAAAAAGAATCAATTAGTTATGAATCGGTCAGCCCGGTGGTTGGAGGAGAAAGCAAGACAAAATCAGTTAGGGCAGTAATGCTGTCCATTATCGCCATAGTCCTATATGTGGCCTTTGCTTTTAGGAAAATTTCTCGGCCAGTCAAATCATGGCAATATGGCATAGCTACGGTTATAGCCCTGATGCATGATGTTTTGATTCCTGTTGGAATTTTTGCAGCGCTTGGACATTTCTGGGGCGTGGAATTTTCTATTCCTATTTTAACCGCCCTTCTTACCATTTTAGGTTATTCTGTTAACGATACAGTGGTTGTTTTCGACAGGATAAGAGAAAATCTTATAAAAAGTCCGGGCGAAGCATTTAATGATGTTATTGACGATAGTTTGAATCAGACATTAGTTCGGTCTCTTAGCACCGGCTTTGCCACCCTAATCGTTTTATCGGCAATATTTTTCTTTGGCGATCAAAGCTTGACATATTTTTCTTTCGCCCTGATTATCGGAATAGCTTTCGGCTCATATTCTTCCATATTTTTGGCAAGCACGCTTATTGCTCAAATATACAATCTCCAGAGACGGTTCGTTAAATGAATGAATAATCTTGTTTAGTCGTTTTTCCACAGGCCCAAAACTTGACTTTATAACTTCAAAATGTTTTAATAAGAAGAGTCGCTATTAATAGTTGAAAAGAGGCGCTATTAACCGTTTAAGAATATGATTATAAATTACGAAAGGGTTATTGACGAAATTTTCCACGATTTAGCTCCCCGCAAAAGAGAGGTCCTGGAGAGGCGTTTTGGTTTGGTCGGCCAAGAGCCCCTTACCCTCCAGGCAATCGGCAACCAGCTCAAAATTACCCGGGAAAGGGTAAGGCAGCTTGAGGAGAACGCCTTTGAATTGATTAGGGAGCGGCAAAAAGCCAAACTTCAGAAGCCGTTTCAGTATTTCCTTGATTATTTCGACGAGCACGGCAGAATCCGGGGGGAGGAAAAATTGTTTGATGATTTGGGGCAGGGGAGGTTCAAAAATTATGTCCTCCTTTTGCTTAATCTGGGAGAAGATTTTTATAAATTCAAAGAAACAGACGATTTTTATCCGTTTTGGACCACTGACCCCGAGAAAATTCAAGAAGTCAAGACCCTGCTCAATTTTCTGATTAAGGAGTTCAAGAATACGTTAGTTCCTTTGCCCATAGAAGAGGTGGGCAAAAGGGTTCCAGTTGGAATAAAGATTTCGGTTCTTGTTTCATATATTGATATTTCTAAATTCGTTTTTGAATCGCCGTTTGGCTTGTACGGCTTGGTGGATTGGCCGGAAATCAGACCCAGGGGCCTTAAGGATCAGGCCTATTTGGCGCTGAAAAGGGAAAATCGTCCGCTGCATTTTATGGAGATTACGGAATTAATCGGCAAGCTGCCCTCGGTTTCCAGAAAAGTTCTTCCGGAGAGCGTGCACAACGAGCTTATCAGAAATGATGGATTTGTCCTCATTGGCAGGGGCGTTTATGCCCTAAAAGAATGGGGTTACAAGCCGGGCACGGTGAAGGATATTCTGGTTAAAATCTTAAAACAGAATAAGAAGGGGCTTATGAAAGAAGAGCTTCTTCAAAAAATCCTTGAACAAAGGAAAGTGCAGGCGAGCACAATCTTCTTGAACTTGCAGGATAAAACCTTGTTCAAAAAGGACAAACAGGGCAGATATTCCCTGGCTGAAAAGAAGTAATCAGCTTATCTCAATGGAGGTTTTTTGGACCATTGTTTCCCCTATCTGGGCAATTTTTAAGGTCTGGTGGTGGGTTCTGCCACTCCTTATTTTATGGCGGCCTTTTTTATTTATGTGGATTAAATGGCGGCAGGATTTGTACGCCAAGACCGTTCCCAATATGCTGCTTGAATTAAAAATGCCGGCCGAGGTGGATAGGCCCTTCAGGGCGATGGAGCAGGTCTTTGCGGGTTTCTGGATGCTCTATGACCCGCCCGATTGGTGGGAAACCTGGTGGGAAGGAAAATATCAGGTGGCTATGGCCATTGAAGTGACGAGCATCGGCGGAGATATCCATTTTTATATCAGGACTCCCAAAGATCTCCGGAACCTGATAGAATCAAGCATTTACGCGCAATACCCTGAAGTGGAGATTACGGAAGCGGAAGATTATACTCTAAAAATTCCGCAAGACATACCCAATAAGACCTGGGATTTGTGGGGTAGCGATTATGAGTTTATCAAGCCCGATATCTATCCGATAAAAACATATTCAAGATTTTTTGAAGAAAGCCCGGCCGCCAAAGAAGAGAAAAGGGTGGATCCGCTGGCCTCTCTGCTTGAGGGTTTGGCAAAAGTTGAGCCAGGCGAACAAATCTGGGTCCAGATAAGGATAAAGCCGGTGACTAACGCAGAGAATAACTATAAAGACAGGGCAACAACAGAGGTAAATAAGCTGGTTTACAGGCAGGATTCTTCCAAGGGGAAAACTAAGAAACATTCCCTGATAAAGCAGGCGCTGGATGTTGTTTTGACTGGCCAGCCCCCGGCTGATTTTCCGGAAGAGAAAGAAGAGAGGTTTATCCTTCCTCCGGAAATGAAGCTTACGCCAGGGGAGAGAGAAGTGGTTTCCCAAGTGGAGCAAAAAATTTCCAAAGTTATGTTTGAGGGATTCATCCGGTTTATAATCTTGGGCGAGAGAGACAAATGGCATAAGGCAAACCTTAAAAATGTTCTGGCCTTTTTCGCCAATTTTAATACCGAAAATCTTAATAGTTTTAAGCCCTGGTCCCCGAGCATCACCAAGATTCACAAGCACGGAAGATTATTTTTCAATATATTGTTTTATGAACGCAAGCTCTATCTGCGCAAGAGGCGGTTATTCAGGAAATATCAAGCGCGTTTGTGGTATAATTATCCAAAGCCGGGCAAGACCTTTATCTTAAATCTTGAAGAGTTGGCGACGATGTTTCATTTTGTCGGTCGGGCCGCGGTGCCGGCTCCGATGGTCCAGAGGATTGAAGCCAAAAAAGCCGAGCCGCCGATAAATTTGCCGGGAACCTAATCAGCCATACTATTATTATATGGAGGATGAATATATCAATTTTTTAGGCATAACGAATTTCCGCAACACGGATAAAAAGTTCGGCATCAGGCTCGATGACCGCCGAAAGCACATTTATATCATCGGGAAAACAGGCATGGGGAAAACCACTTTGCTTGCCAATATGGCAGCCCAGGATATCCGCCAGGGCTACGGCTTGGCTTTTGTCGACCCTCACGGAGAGCAGGCAGAAGAACTTCTGGATTATGTGCCTAAGGAAAGAATTAAAGATGTGGTCTATCTGAATCCGGCTGATATTGATTGGCCGGTTGGTTTTAATATTATGGAGGTTAAAGACCCGAATACCCGCCATTTGATTGCCTCCGGCTTAATGGGTGTTTTTAAGAAAATTTGGCCCGATGTTTGGTCTGCCAGAATGGAATACATTTTGAACAATGCCATCTTGGCCCTTTTGGAATATCCGGGCTCCACCCTTCTTTGCATTAACAGAATGTTGTCAGATGTGGATTACAGAAGAAAAGTGGTTGAAGCGGTTGCCGACCCGGTGATCAGGGCTTTCTGGACCCAGGAATTTGCCCGTTACACCCAGCGATACGAGGTAGAGGCGACAGCAGCCATCCAGAACAAAGTAGGACAATTTTCTTCCAACCCGTTGATAAGGAATATCATCGGTCAAGTCCGCTCTTCAATAGATATGAGAGAGATTATGGACCAAAAGAAAATCCTTATCGTCAATCTTTCCAAAGGAAGGATAGGCGAGGCCAATTCCACTCTCTTGGGCGCTCTTATCATCACTAAGCTCTATTTAGCGGCAATGTCGCGCGTGGAAATGCCCGAGCAGGAAAGAAACGACTTTTTCCTCTATGTAGACGAGTTTCAAAATTTCGCCACCGAGTCATTCGCCAATATTTTATCGGAAGCCAGAAAATACCGCTTGTCGCTGGTTTTGGCGCACCAGTATATCGCCCAGATGGAAGAGGTGGTGGCAGATGCGGTTTTCGGCAATGCCGGGACAATAATCACTTTTAGAATCGGGGCTGAAGATGCGGAGTATCTGGAAAAAGAATTTACTCCGGTTTTTGAGGCAGGCGATTTCGTAAATCTGCCAAAATATGATATATATATAAAACTGATGATTGACGGGGTCGCCGGCCGGCCGTTTTCCGCCTTAACGCTTCCGCCCGCCGGCAAACTGGAGCATTCTTTCAAGAATGAAATAATTGATTTTTCGCGGAAAGAATACGCTCTTTCCAGAAAAGAGGTGGAGGACCGCATCAGCGAGTGGTCAAGAGAAGGCGAGGGAGTGGAACTGCCGAAAAAAAAGAAAAAGAAAAAAAAGAGGAGATTTGACAACGAGAATAGGAATTTCGCTCCACCGCCAAACGTTATAGGGGCAGGAACAGGGGCAGGGGCAGGAGTAAGAGCGGAAGCCGGAGCCGAAGCAGAAGAAAAAACGACAGAGACAGCTCCGATAAGCCTGAAAGAGGCCTTAGACAAAGAGCCGATTCCTTTTTCTCCTCCGCGCGCCAAAAATTATAATGGGAGGGAAAAAGCCAAAATAGAGGTGGATGTAAGCGCTTTGAAGGATGCGCTTGGAGAAGCCCTGCACAATATCAAGCCAACAGCAGTGTCCAGAGGAGGAACTTTGCCCAAAGAAGCTGAAAGAAAAAGCGGGGTCTTGAAACCCGGAGAAAAAGTCAGGTTCCAGTGATTCAGCTGATTAATAATCAACAATTTATCATTAGCAGTTGTTTTTTTTGAATGATTTATGAAAACGCTTAATAATTTTGCTTTTCAAAATAAGCGGGTCCTATTAAGGGTTAATTTTGACGTTCCTTTTGATGGCAAAGG
>PEYH01000004.1:22691-23090 GCA_002774465.1 Parcubacteria group bacterium CG08_land_8_20_14_0_20_43_9 | reverse complement strand
CCGAGATAATTGACCGCTTCTTTAACGGTCAATTTTTCTATTTCCTTTATCATTTCTCCGATGTTTTTGGTTAAAACCATTTTTCCAATCTTATAGCCCATTTTGACAATCTCTATCCCAACCTCTTTTGGTCCCTCTATCAATAAATAATCTCTTATGTCATCTCTAACTGATTTCCTAACAATCATATTGACCGCTTCTTCTTCTGCGCTTGCAACCGAAACAACCGATTCTATCCAAGCGTCAGTTAATGCTTGAGGCACATTTCGTAAGATGTTTTTTGTATCTGTATTATTGAGGTGAATAAATTTTTCCAGATCTTCTGTGCTTAAATTATCGGCATTCATCGCATAAACAAAATCAACCTTTAATATAAGGCCCCCTAACAAAATTAGAAAA
>PEYH01000004.1:16547-22393 GCA_002774465.1 Parcubacteria group bacterium CG08_land_8_20_14_0_20_43_9 | reverse complement strand
GGTTGCTTCGTGATATTCTATCCATACACTAAAACCGCATCCTGAGGCAAGAAAACCCGCTTCATTGGTTGTAATATCTGGGCTATCAAAATTCACAATCCACTCATCCGGCCCTATTTCTTTCTTCTCCACGCTCCACCCTTCCGGCGCTTTAAGGGTTATGCCTGCATGCTTGTTTTCCACAATCTTGCCATCCGGGCCATCTTTTATGACATAATGCTTTGGCGCCTCAAATCTGACTCCCGGCGTGACTCTGTCGCTGTCTTCGCTGAAGCCCCAGTACAACAAAATGCCGATTATCGCTAAAACAAAAATGCCCAAAATTAGAAAGAGATAAAATTTCTTTTTCATATTAAAAAAATAAAATATTCAGATATTGTAATCTATTTTTTATAATTACGCTAAATCAAAATAATATAATTGTTGTGGATAACTTTCCCCCAAAAATTACGCCACCCGGCATCGTTGTGAGATTTCCTATGCTGGGCGTGGCTTCCCGCGTTTCACGAAAATTACGCCACCCGGCATCGTAATTTAAGAAAAAGATTGAATTTTGAGCTCAAAACTACTCAAAATTATTTTAAAAAATGAAATATTAAAAAATTAAAAAATTTATTCTAAAAAATCTGCCTTGCTTATCCCTCTCGTAAAACTACTTGACTTGGATGATATCCAGGAATTTATCTCGTTCTTGATATTTTTTTCTCCGTCAAATAATTTCAAGAAAAAATCTTTTTCAACTAAAGATGAAAAATTATTTTTTCCTAAATAATCCCAATAACTTGACCAACGATAATTTTTTTCTAAAAAGTTAAACGCTTCTAATGGCTTAGCAACTTTCCAAGACTTCCATTCCGGTTCAATTATTTCAACTGGATTCGTTTTTATATAAATAAAATTATTTCTTAATTGTGTTTCTGATTGAATAAGCTTCACCCTGTACCTCCCTTCAAAAAGAGATCCTGTCCGTTTATATTTTTTATTAAAATAATGAACATAACCGCCAAGTTTCTTTGTATATTTTGCTATACCATCTTCGCTTAGCTGACGGACAAGCAAATGGAAATGATTGTCCATAAGAGCGAAGGCGTGGATTTCAACTAACGGATGTTTGGATTGATAATCCATTATTAGCGACTCTTTTTGCTCGTTCCAGAAAGCTCGAGATTGCCAAGGCGAAGGGGCCGTGTCATTAAAAACCAATAAACTATTAACAAAACGAAGGCGATCTTCATTATCTAAAAAAATTTTGCGCCGATCATTTCCGCGCTCTATAATATGATAGAATTCTCCATTAACTAACTCTATTTCTCTTTTTGGCATAGATGGATATATAATACCTCATAACAAAAATTTTTGATTAGCCACACCCTGTGGATAACTTTTCCCCAAAAATTACGCCACCCGGCATCGTTGTAAGATTCTCCTTATCCAGTGTGGCTTCCCGCGTTTCACGAAAATTACGCCACCCGGCATCGTAATCTCCAATATAGAAAACAGAGGCAAGGGATTGCCTCTGGGGTTGACGCTTTCTCAATAGAGAAAGCAATTTGTTGTAAAAGAGCGATGTTGTAAAAGAGCGATAAGGAGAGTTTGAGTTGCCGCGGGTCGGGGCGGCGCGCCATACCCCGACCCAAGCGGGTGCCACTGGCCATCGGGTGGGGCACTCGACCACGCGATAGATACAAACACACCGTGCGCCTACCGTTTATGTCCCTTGTTGCCGAGACGCGAGGTCAAACCTCTTCTCCGCTTCCAGTCAAGGCGACCACCTCCTAAACAAGGATTTCCCTTACTCAAATCGCCTTGAGTTCAGGCCGAAAAATCCGAACTTTCCAGATTTTTCGGCCTGAACCCGCTTATTTAATCTTAACCCCTGCCCTCTTTTTGGACTTTGGACAAGGACAAGGAGTTAAAAACAATCTTTCCTGATTTGACAGTCAAATCGACCGCTTCTCCGTGTTTTATCTCCCCAATCACAATTTTCAAGGAAAGCGGGTCAAGAATGAATTTCTGAATCACTCTTTTCAATGGCCGGGCCCCTAAATTCATATCAAAACCCTTTTCGGCCAGCAATTCTTTGACCGCCTTGTCCGCTCTTAACCTTATTTCCTTTTTCTCAAGCCGTTTGGAGACCTTGGCAAGCTCAAGTTCAACGATTTCCTCAATCTCTTTCTTTGCCAAGTAATTGAAGATTATAATTTCATCAACCCTGTTCAGGAATTCCGGCCTGAAATTTTCCTTCAAGGCCTCGTTCACTCTGTCTTTCAGATTCTGATACTCTTGTTTATCATCGTCGTCAACAAATCCCATTGTGCCCATTTTGGCGATAAATTCCGAGCCGAGATTGGAGGTCATAATAATAATGGTATTTTTGAAGGAAACCGGCCTGCCCTTGGCATCGGTCAGCTGGCCATCATCTAAAATCTGAAGCAAGACATTAAAAACCTCTGGATGGGCTTTTTCTATCTCGTCCAAAAGCAGAACGCTGTAGGGCCTTCTCCTGATTTTCTCGGTCAGCTGTCCGGCCTCTTCATAGCCGACATAGCCCGGAGGCGAGCCAATCATCTTGGACACGCTGTGGCGCTCCATATACTCTGACATATCTAAGCGAACCAAGGCATTCTCGTCATTGAACAAGAATTCTGCCAAGGCCTTGGCTGTTTCGGTTTTACCGACGCCAGTGGGACCCAAGAATATAAAGGAACCGAGAGGCCTGTTTTCTTCGGCAATGCCGGCCCGGCTCCGCCTTATGGCGTTGGATATGGCCTCAATGGCCTGGCTTTGCCCCACTACCCGGCGGGAAATATAACTTTCCATCTTCACCAATTTTTTCGCCTCTTCTTCCAGCAGATTAGTGGCTGGGATTCCTGTCCAACGGGAAACCACTCGGGCAATGTCCTCTTCCCCCACTTCTTCTTTCAAAATCTGGTGCTTTTTTCTGAAGCTGGAAAGCTCCCGCTCTTTTTTCTGAACTTCTTTCAGGATATTTGGTATCAGACCGTATTTAATCCGAGCCACTTTTTCCAAATCGCCCTCGCGCTCCGCCACCTCTGCCTCAAAGCTCAATTTTTCATTATCCATTTTCAGCGCCTTCAGCGTCAAAATCAATTCCCGTTCGGTTTTCCATTTCATCTCCACGCCTTTGGCCTTTTCTTTCAAATCGGCCAAAGCCCGAAGACAGGCAGACAATCTTCTCTTAGAAGCCGGGTCCTGCTCATTTTTCAGGGCCTCCCTTTCTATGGTCAAACGTTGAATTTCTTTCTTCACTTCTTCCACTTCAGCCGGCTCGGATTCCATTTCCAAACGCAAACCAGAAGCCGCTTCGTCCATTAGGTCCACTGCCTTATCAGGCAAAAACCGGTCGGAGATATAACGGGCGGAAAGCTCGGCAGCGGCAATCAGAGCCGAATCCCTTATCTTAACGCCATGGTGAAGTTCGTATTTCTGCTTAATGCCCCGCAAAATGGCGATAGTGTCTTCTATGCCCGGCTCAACAACATAAACAGGCATAAATCTTCTTTCCAGGGCCGAGTCCCTTTCTATGTATTTTTGGTACTCTTTCAAAGTAGTGGCTCCGATGGCTCTCAATTGTCCGCGGGCAAGAGCCGGCTTCAGCAAATTGGAAGCGTCAATCGCCCCTTCTGCCGCGCCCGCGCCCATAACCGTATGCAGTTCGTCTATGAAAAGGAAATAGCGGTCTTTGGCTTTTTCAACCTCCTTTAAAAGGGCCTTAATCCTTTGTTCAAATTCCCCGCGGAATTTTGTCCCGGCAACCAAGAGCCCCAAATCAAGGGCAATGATTTCTTTGTTTTTCAAGCTCTCCGGCGCATCGCCCTTGATAATCCTCTGGGCCAACCCCTCTACAATGGCTGTTTTGCCAACTCCCGCCTCGCCTATTAAAACCGGATTGTTTTTCGTGCGCCTTGAAAGAATCTGGACCACTCTCTTGATTTCGTTTTCCCTGCCGATAACCGGGTCAAACTTGCCTTCTTCCGCCAATTTAGTCAAATTTTTGCAGTATTTTTCTATCACCTGATATTTTGATTCCGGGTCGGGGTCAGTGATATTCTCTCCTCCCCTGATTTCCGACAATAACTTCAAAACATTGTCATAGTTAAACCCCGCCGAATGATAGGAAAATAAAATGTTTTTTGCTTCGGACGGAACTTCAAGCAAAGCAAGGAGAAGATGCTCAACCGAAACAAACTGGTCCTTCATCCTGATTGATTCCTTTCTCGCCCTTTCCAGCACTCCGGCCAAGTCCTGGGTAAGATAAAACTGGAGACCCATCGGCTGGTCTTCATAGTCGTCAGGACGGGAACCCTGTTCTCTTAATTTAACGGCTTTAAAAATTTTATTTTTCAAATCTGCGGAAGGGATATTCAATTTCCGCAAGATGGCAGACACTATTGTGTCCTCTTGGCTCACCAAGGAATACAAAAGATGCAGAGCGTCAATCTGCTGCTGATTCTGTTTCCGAGCCAGCGACTGGGCCATTAAAATGGCTTGCTGGGCTCTTTGAGTAAAATCTCCTGCCGGATTCGCGTACATAAGCCGGATTAATTTTTAATTTGAAATTCTAATGAATCCCACATCTTAAATTTAGCCCTAAAACAGCCAAAAGTCAACCTTAAAACAGCTATTTGAGCGCATTTTAGTCCTTTCTCTCGCTAAGAACAGCGGTCAGGGTTATTTCCTTGCCGTCCCGGAGGATTTTCAAAACAACAGAGTCATTGGGATTATATTCTAAAATAATCTTGGCCAAGGGATTTTCCGGACTGATTTTTGCGCCATTGAATTCCAGGATAATGTCGCCTTTTCTGATGCCCGCTTTTTCAGCCGGACTGGCAGAAACAACAGTGATTTCCGTATCTTTGCCCAGAGAATCCTTGCCCACCCAGGCGCCGTAGTCAACGGGCAGATTGTTGGCTTCGCTCATTTCTTCAGTGATAACGGTATAAGAAATGCCCAGCCAGGGATAAACAATTGTCCCGGTTTTCAGCGCTTGGTCAATATCTCTTTTCGCCATATTGATAGGCAAACTGAAGCCGATATTTTCTCCGCTGGCAGAGCGGGCCACGTTAATCCCGATTACTTCGCCGGCCAGATTCAAAAGCGGTCCGCCGGAATTGCCCGGATTAATGGCGGCGTCTGTCTGAATAATGCCTTCCAAGTTTTCGGCAAAGCCCCGGTCTCCGGTGGCCGTGATGTTCCTCCCCAGCCCGGAAACAACGCCGACAGATACGGTGTTCTGAAACTCTCCCAAAGCATAACCAATGGCGATGACTGTCTGGCCTATCTGCAAACTGGAAGAGTCGCCCAATTTAACGGTGGGAAATGTTTTTCTTTCATTCTCGGCAATGCCTGACTGGTCTATTTTAAGCACCGCTAAATCATAAAACGGGTCCTGGGCCAGAATTTTAGCCGGATATTTAGAGCTGTCGCTGAAAAAAACCGTGTATTCAGCCCCTTGTTCCAAAGTGACATGCTTGTTTGTTAAAACAACGCCGTCCGAAGAGATGATAAAGCCGGTGCCTCCGCCTATCTCCTGCTTCTCCGTGCCTTTCTCGCGGTATTGGGGAATGAGAAAATCGCTGCCAAACGGCCAGTTCATCCCGCCAAAAGGGTCGATATAGTATTTCTCCAAAATAGGAACATCTTTGCTGATAACAATGCTCACCACTGCCGCCGAATAGTCCTTAACAGCCTTTATAATCCTCTGTTCCTGGGTGGTTTGGGGAATATAATCGTTCTGGACAGCAGTGTCTCGCCTGATAATAGGGACTCCCTGTTGCTCCAGAATATCAATGACTTGATTCTGCCAATAATAGTTCGTCAGAACG
>PEYH01000004.1:0-16539 GCA_002774465.1 Parcubacteria group bacterium CG08_land_8_20_14_0_20_43_9 | reverse complement strand
TCCGCCAGCCACAAGAACGACCAAGATTATTAAAACAGCCAAGACCCCTGGCTTATTGCCTATTTTGAAAGCGCCTTTAGCCGCTGTCTTAATTTTGCCGAAATTTACTTTTGGAAAATCAATCTTGTCCCGGCTGGCGCTGATTCTGGGAAAAATATTGTTTTGCCAAAAATTATTATTTTCCTCCATCTTATTATCTAACCATTCCGGCTCTCAAGCGCCTTCAATGGCTAATTTGTTAATGGTTAAATAAATGCGATATGCCCTGAACAATGTGGGGCAGAAAAATAAACCCGGCCACTGCGCCGGCGCCGATAACCGCCAACAAGACCGCACCGGCCGCCAAATTCTTGATTTTCCTGATTTCCCGATTGTAATTCCTGTCTATTAAATTGGTAACCTTCTCTACCTGCGTATTCATCAATTCAATGCTCAAAACCAGAAAAATGCATAAAATTATTATCGCCCTCTCCTGCAAATTAAGGGGAAAATAAAACATAAAAAAGACAACTATCGCGGCGATTATCGCGCCTATCCTGACCGTGTTTTCTTCCTTAATGCCGATTCGCAAGCCGGAAAAAGCCACTTTAAAACTTTTTAATAGTTTTCTGAAATTGATAAACATAATTTTAGAGTATCTACCATTTTGATACTTTCTAAAAATATTGTCAAACGAAAAATCCTGACTAACGGAAAATAAAAAAGACCAAGAAATTTGACTTAGTGCTGTCCAAAAATTATCAATAGCGGATATAAGAGAATGGTCAATAGCAAATAAAAAAAGGGCCAATAGCGAATATAAAAATCGGCAGAACCGCCCATAAGTGCCTGTGAATAACTTTCCCCCAAAAATTACGCCACCCGGCATCGTTGTGAGATTTCCCTTATCCGGCGTGGCTTCCAGCGTTTTACGAAAATTACGCCACCCGGCATCGTTGTGAGATTTCCCTTATCCAGCGTGGGTTCCGGCGTTTAGCAAAAATTACGAGTCCGGGTCTCATAATTCTTATGTCTTAATCGGGCGGGTATTTTTATAATCCCTTGATTTCATTCCAAATTTCGGGTTGATTTTGTTTTTCTTTCATCCAATACCACCACTCCGCTCCCCAAAGGTAAAAAGTATCTGTTCCGGTATCTTTGGCGAACCGGATTATTTTCCTCAATTTCTGCAAATCCATTGATTTGGCCTGCTCTTCCAGGGGCGAATCATACAAAAGGGTAGGACCCCATGGCTCGGCCTGAAGCTCCACGCAAATTGACGCCTTATTGAAAATTTTTTTAATCAGCCAGGCCTTGCGGTTATAATAAACGGCCGGAAAAGGGTAAGTAATGTACCTTTTAATCTCCTTAAACCAAACATTTTTATAAAGCGTGAAACCCAAAACATCTCCCAATTTCGCGGCCTTGAACCATAGAGAATATTCTCCGCTGTCGGAAATAACCACCGGCTTGCTGCTGAAGGATTTAACCGTGCCTATTTCCTGTTTCAGGAATTCGTCCCCGAAAAGAGCGCATTCGCCGAAGGGGTAAAGCGGCTCATTTTCAACCTGCCAATATTTTATGGCCGGGCTGTCTTTATATCTCAAAACAATCCTCTCAACCATTTCCAGGGTTTTTTGTTTTTGCTCCTCCGCGCTTAATGAACTTATCCACTTCGGCACATGACATTCCGGCCAGCGCGGCACTTTTCTGCCGATAACCAAAAGAACTTCCGCGCCTCTTTTCTCCGCCTGCTCAATCTGCCAATCCATATCAGTAAAATCAAAAACTCCGGACTCTTTCTCTATCAAATCCCAGTAAGCAATCAACTTGAATTCCCTGATTTGCAATTCATCCAATATTGCCAAATAATTCTCTTTCCAATCAAGCCCCATCAGTTCAGAGTGTTTCTGGGAAAAAACAGCTCCCCAAGTAATGTTTTCAGCTGGGGTTGCTTTGCCCACAAGCAAAAACACCAAAATGCCGATTATTATTATCCCGAGAACAGACGAAACGATTTTAAGAATTTTAGGCATATTAAATAATCAAAAATATCAATCCCATAATTATCAATAAAACAGCGAGAATTTTTTGCGCAATAATTTTTTTGGAAATCCTGTCTGCCAGAAATCTCGGAAATCTATAAGACAAAATAATCGTAAAAACCAGCAGAAAAACATACCTCGTTCCCTCCAGCGCATTGATAAAGGCGAGATAAGACAGCGGCGCGAGAAATATCGCCAGATTCTGCAAAATCCCGGCGCCAGCCCCGATGGCTTGATTAAAGATAAAAAGCAAAGCAATTTTGGGTTTTTTGAAAAGAGAAATTGTTTGTTCCTTTCTTTTTCTGAAAATCCCCGGCCTAACTTCTTTAGAGAATAAAAATAACAAGGCAACCAAAAATCCTCCGAGTTTAATCCAAATTAGGCCCGAAATGAAGGGCTGAACTTCATAAACAAGTTTCGCGGCGGCAAAGCTCAAGGCGAACAAAAACGCGGTTAGGACGGCCAGGACAAAACTCTTCCTGGTAACCTTTTTGTTTCTTTCCAGCCCTATTAATATGCTGCCAAGCAGCAGACAAATAAATGCCAAAATCTTTGCTGAACCAAACGGTTCCATGGCCTCCCTTGTCTGCCAAGAAAAAAAATAACTGACGCCAAGGGTAAAAACGGGCAGAATCCCGCCGATGGCCGGAATCACTCTCGAGGCCTCAAACAACCGAAGCGATTCAAACAAGCCCAGCAGGGCAAAAAACCATAAGGCCCCTGAAAGCAGGGCCATCAATAGGGTTAAAGAATCGGGAATCGCAAAGCCGAAGGGCGCTAACACGAAAACGAAAATGCCGAGTATGCTTACATAAAAAGCGTAAAGTTTTGGCTTGGCAAAAGGGCCGGTCAGCAAAAAATCATCAACAATCGCTGATATGGCTAAGAGAAAATAGGCGATAATGGCAAAAATTATCCAGAGCATCTAAGAGATTGTTAATTGTCAATTGTCAATTGATTGCTTTTGCAAATTTCCGCATAAACATAAGCGCTGGGACGGATTTTCCTTTCCAGCGTCTTATAATCAATTTCAATCAATCCGAATCTCGGGCCAAAGCCATCAGCCCACTCAAAATTATCCATCAACGACCAGTAAAAATATCCCCTGACGTCCGCGCCTTCTTGCATTGCCCTATGGACATTTCTCAAAACCTCTCTTATATACCACTCCCTGTTTTTATCCTCTGCGTCAGCCAATCCGTTTTCAGTAATATAAATCGGCTTATTGTATCTCTTCAAATCCTTTAATAAACAATAAATTCCTTGGGGATATAATTCCCAGCCCATATCAGAAACTTGGTCGCTATCATTTTCCCCTTGAGAAAGAAAACGAATTCTAATTCGCATATAAAAATTCAAGCCAATAAAATCCGTATTATTTTTGATTTTATCCAAAAAATATCTATTTTGCCACCAATTCAAAAAGGCCGCGCTAACTTTATCCAATGAATTCTGGCATGGCTCAAAACAGCTATTATTTTTGACAATTCCCACCAATGTCCTGTCTTTACCGAATGTTTTAAGCAATTTATACGCTCTCTTATGCGCCTTGATTAAATTATTAACCACGCGGAGATATAGAAAGATATTCTTTTTCTGGGGCGGCCAGAGCTTCCTTAAATATCCGGCCCAAGCCAAAACCATCGGCTCATTAATGGTTGCCCAAAAGTCAACCAAATCCTTATATTCCCCAAACATTTTGGAAGCATATCTGGTAAAATATTGAATTGATTTTTCATTGGCAAAGCCGCCCATTTCCGCCAGCCATTGGGGCAGGGTGAAATGATGCAGAGTAACCATCGCCTTGATCCCCCTCTGCTTCAGGGCTGTCAAAACTTTTCTGTAATGCTCTATCTCATTCTGGTCAAACTCTCCCTCTCTCGGCTCAACTCTTGCCCATTCAATGGAAAAACGATAAGCGTTCTGGTTCAGCCCTTTCAATAAATCAAAATCCTGTTCAAAGCGATTATAATGGTCGCAGGCAATGCCAGCCGGGCCTTGCCCGGCCTCGGGCGGAGTTATCTCCCAATCAGAAAATCTATTCCCGCCCTCAACCTGATAAGCCGAGGTGGCGCTTCCCCATAAAAAATTGTCCGGGAATTTTAGAATCATCAAAAATTCATTTTTAATTTAATTATCTTGGACGCTGACTGGTCAACCATTGCCTCGCTTATCCTGCCGCTTTTAACCGCTCCGATAAGGGCGCGGACCCCATCTTCTGCCGGCAAGCGCCAACCGGAAAAAATCAGGATATCCACCCCCGCTTCTATGGGTAAAGACACGATATCTTCCAAGCCGTACTCATCCAACAAAGAATTTTGGTCTAAATCATCGGAGATTATCAAAATATCGCCGCCCAATTCTGATTTTAGAAAATCAATTCCCTTTTTGGAAAAAGTAAAAGGCAAAGTTTCGTCAATGTCTTTATAAACAACATTGGCGGTCATTACCATTTCCGGTTTAGCGTCTACCGACTCCCTGAACAGGCCTATCTCCGGCATCCTCTCTACGACAGCCAATTTTTCTTCCGGGTTAAAAACAATGCCCCCGTAACCGGGGAAATGTTTAACAGCGGTAAAAATTCCGGCCATCTTTTGTCCTGAAATCAAATTCTTTGCCAAATCTCCCGCGTTCTGCTGTTCTTGCTGAAAACAACGATTATGAATGAAGTCGCCTGACTGGGTCTGGTCTAACAAAGGGGCAAGATTAAGCGTAATTCCGAATTTTTTCAGTTCTTGCCCTCTTCCAACCCCGACCACAAAGGCGGCTTCGGAATCCCTAAGGACTGTTTGAGCGGTCTGCTCTTGAAGAAAACTAATCCTGTTTATCTCTCCCCCCTCCTGGTCAACGGCAATAAACAAGGGGACGCCGGTATCTTGCAGGGCTAATTGCTGAAGGCCGTCTGTCAATTTTAACAACTTGGCTCCATCTTCTATATTCCATCCGAGAAGCAGTATCCCTCCCGGATGCAGCTCTTTTACCATTGATTTTATATCTTCAGTGAGTTCCTTGCCCTCAAAACCAATGACAAAAAGCTGGCCTATTTTTTGCTCTAAATCTAAACTTAATTTGCTTAACAAAAAGTTGTCGGCCAACTTTACGATATCTTCAGAGTTGCTGAAAAGATAAAACATCAGCACTATCGCCAACAGAGCCATAGCAATAATCAGCGAAGATAATTTCATTCTCCCATTATCTCATTTTTTTTGGTTTTCTAAAACCCGGCTATCAAAAATCTGTGTTCTTTTTTCCAGCGCCAGATTAAAAATCCTAAAAATGAGTAATAAATTATCGCCCAGGCACAGGAAATCTTCAAATTTATTGACGAAAAGGCAAGGGAAGCAAAAAAATTAGAAACAATCTGGAGATAGAAAAGAATCAGCCAGCAGGGGAAAACAAATATCCAGGAGAAAATTCCGGCAAAAAGACCGAAAAAGGCGGCAAGAAAACCGAAAACAAGGACAAGCGGCAATAGCGGGAGAATCAAAACATTGGTTATCGGCGCCACCAATGAAATATATCCGAAATCATAGATTAAAATCGGCAGAGTGAAAATCTGGGCAGCCAAGCTCATCGCTAAAGCATTTCTTAATTCCAAAATATTCGGAATCCGCCTGAACCATCGCGAGAATACGGGGAATAGATAATTTATGCCCATTATCGCCAGAAAGGAAAGTTGAAATCCGGCATCCTGCAAAAGAAAGGGATTAAAAGCGAGCATTATCGCTCCCCCGAAAACAATCGCCCTTGAAGAATCATTCTGCCTCCCCAAAATCTGGCCGAATAAATACAAGAACCCCATAATCCCGGCCCGGACCGCCGAGGCCTGAAACCCGGTAAAGATAATAAAGAATAAAATAATAAATATCGTCAGGCCAAGCGCTTGTTTTCTCCAAAGTCCCAGCCCCAAAAACCCGAGCATCAGGATATTCACAAGAATCATTACATGCATGCCGGAAATGGCTGTAAGGTGACGGATGCCGGATTTATTGAGCGCCTCTCTCAACTCCGGGCTTAACCGCGATTTGTCGCCCAAGATTATTGCTCCCAAAATCAATCCCTGTTCATAGGAGAAATAGCGATAAACGCTTTGTCTTAAATTATCCTTTGCTGTCAAAATTCCTTTAAAAATTTTTTGCGCCAAAGAAAGGCGGTTCCCCTCCCTAACCACTTCAATTTCCGAGGAAAAACTAACAGCAAAAATATTTTGCCGGGACAAATATCCTTTATAATCAAATCCTTCAAAACTCGGCGGCTCTTCTATCCTTCCCGATACTTCAATCATCTGGCCATACTGATAGCGAGGGTAAGGTGGGGCAAAAACCAGAATTTTTCCGCCTCGCGCCATTGTCTGCCCGTTTATCTCATCCAGCGCCACCACTATCTTTTGATTTTCAGCGGTTAATGCCGGCTCTTTTTTTATCATCCCCTGTATTTCCGCGTCCGTGCCAAAAAACTTTTCAAAACCGCCCGCCACCCTGCCGGCCGGGAACAAATCTCCCCTGATAAACCCAATCAAAAAGAACAACGAGGAGAAGACAACAATCCATTTTAATTTCTTTGGCAAAAGGAACGATATCAGGGATAAAAAAATAAAAACCGCTCCAACGAGCCATAAAGCATTCCGCAGAACCAATCCGGCGCAAATGCCGATTATAAAAGAAAGGCAGGAAAAGAAAACGATTTTGGAGAAAGATTTACCGTCTAATCCTGCAAACATCAAAATGGGGCATTATTTCTTTCTCCAGCTTCTCCAGATACTCGTCTAGAAAAGGTTTTATTTTAGCGAATCTGGCGTCAATAATCCTCTCCGGCCTCCGAAAGTTCTGCAAAAAATATTTAGGGGCAGGAGCAATCCATTTCACTATCTCCAGAACATCCTTTTTCTCCACCAAGCCGGGAACAAGAGTAGTTCTGAACTCGAAATCGATTAATCCCTTTTTCAGTAATTTCACGCTTTTTTCTATTTGCGCGACATCAACCTCCGCCCCGACCACTAATTTATATTTCTTTTTCGGCGCCTTAACATCCATGGCCACATAGTCCAGTAAATTTAATTCCATCATCCGCTCCAGCATTTCCGGCCGGCTGCCGTTAGTATCCAGTTTTATCAGGAACCCCATTTCCTGAATTCTTTCCGCAAAATCCGGGAGGTCATCGTAAATAGTCGGCTCGCCCCCGCAGATTACCACTCCGTCTAAAAACCCCCTCCTTGATTCAAGAAATTCCCAGACCTTCTTTTCCGGGATTAGAGAATGTTTTTTGATTTCCTCCGGCAAAACAAGTTCCGGGTTATGGCAATACGGACACCTGAAATTGCAACCGCTGACAAAAATAGTGGCCGCCACCTTGCCGGGATAATCTATAAGAGTTGATTTTTGAATGCCCCCTATTTTCATATCTTGAGCGCAAACTCTTTCCTGTCTTCAAATTCCCGCTGTTTCCCCTTGTTCCATTGCTTCACGGGTCGGAGGTAGCCAACCACCCTTGAATAAACCTCGCAAACCTGCTCCACCACGCACTTTGGACACTTGAAATGCTCCCCGGCGATATATCCATGAACCGGGCAAATGGAAAAAGTGGGAGTCAAGGTGATATACGGCAGTTTGAATTTGGTAAAAACGTTCTTCACCAAACTCTTAACCGCCTCTGCTCCGGATAACCGTTCACCCGCAAAAATATGCAGAACCGTGCCGCCGGTATAGCGGCACTGCAACTCATCCTGAAGCTTCAAGGCCTCAAAAACATCATCCGTATAATTGACGGGCAGCTGGCTGGAGTTCGTATAATAGGGAACCTCCGGCGCTCCGGCAGTAATAATGTTGGGATATTTTTCCTTGTCCTTTTGGGCCAAGCGATATCCAGTGCTTTCGGCAGGCGTGGCTTCCAGATTGTATATATGACCGGTCTCTTCCTGGTATTGCAAAAGACGTTCTCTCATAAAATCCATTATCTCTAGGGCAAATTTTCTCCCCGGAGCAGAGGCAATATCTTCCCCTAAAAAATTCATAAGCGCCTCGTTCATCCCGATCAACCCAATGGTGGAGAAGTGGTTGGCATAATATGCTCCTTTGGCTTGCTTGACTCCGCTCAAGTAATATTTTGAATAAGGATAAAGCCCCTTCTCAATGTAATTTTCTATCGTTTTTCTCTTGATTTCCAAACTCCCTTTGGCTAAATCCATCATTTTCCCGAGCCGTTCAAAAAAGCCCTTTTTTGTCTTGGAAAGGTAGCCGATTTTCGGAAGATTGATGGTAACCACGCCAATTGAGCCAGTCAGGGCTCCGGCGCCAAACAGCCCTCCGCCTCCCCGATTGTGAAGCTCTTTCATATTCAACCGCAAATGACAACACATGCTCCTGACGTCTTCGGGTTTCATATCTGAATTAATGTAATTGGCAAAATAGTTAATGCCGTATTTTGCCGAGGCCTCAAATATCAAATCAAAAACCGGTTCATCCCAGGGAAAATCCTTGGTTATGTTTATGGTCGGAATGGGAAAATGGAAAGGCCGACCGTATCTGTCTCCTTCAAGCATTGTTTCATACAAGGCCTTGTCAAAAATTCTCATCTCTTCCTCAAAATCCTTATAGGTCTCTGCCTGCGGTTTGCCTCCCCAGATAACCGGCTGGTTCGCAAATACCGATGACGGCCTTAAATCCAGGGTTATATTGGAAAACGGGTTCTGGAATCCCACTCTGGTAGGCACGGCCATATTAAACAAAAATTCCTGCAAGGATTGCTTCACTTGCCCGTAATCTAAATTGTCGTAACGGATAAAGGGCGCCAAAAGAGTGTCAAAATTGGAGAAAGCCACTGCTCCGGCAATTTCGCCTTGGAGCGTGAACATGAAATTCACTACCTGGCCTAAGGCGGCTCGGAAATGTTTCGGCGGTTTTGACTCTACTTTCCCTGTTGCCCCGCCGAAGCCGCGGAGCAAAAAATCATACAAATCCCAACCAGCGCAATAAAGACCCAGGGTGTCTAAATTGTGAATATGAAAATCGTTTTCCTCAACCGCTTGCCTGATTTCTTTAGGGAAAATCTTGTTCAACCAATATTTTTTTACAATATACGAAACCCCGTAATGGTTAAGCCCTTGCAAAGAAAAGGTCATATTGGCATTTTCCTTTACTTCCCAATCAAGCTGGTCTAAATACTGGTCGACCCTGTCAACCGCTTCTTCGCTGACAGCGACCGCTTCTCTCGTTATTCTTCTCTGCTCCCTGTAAAGAATATACGCCCTTGCTGTTTCTGTAAGGTTTTCGGCTATCAAGACCTCTTCCACTATATCTTGTATTTGCTCTACGCCGGGAATTTCATTTTCCTCAAAGCGGCGGCTCAAAATATCGCTTACTTTTTTGGCTAATTTTTTAGACAAAGAACCATCGGCTTGGCCGGTAGCAGTGATGGCTTTATATATCGCCTTGGCCATCTTCTCCTGTTCAAAATCAACAATTGACCCATCTCTCTTTTTTACTTTAGTGATTTTAGTCATTGGCCCGATAGGATAAGCTTGCCCTGTAATCGAGCAAGCATCTTGTTTAATGTCTTTATATTACCCCAACTCTTAATCTCGGTCAAAAACCTGTCAATTGTGGAAAACTCAACCAAAAAACCGCTAAAATACGGCTTTTATAAAAATTTTTGTTATGGACGAAATCGCCCGCCCAAAGCAAGCAATTTCAGATATTTTTGAAAAAGTTGGTCAAAAACTTTTTCCCAAGTAAAATTTTCTGAAAATCTTATGGCAGAATCTCTCACTCGCTTTCTTAAATCCGAATCATCCAATAAAGCGCTTACTTTCTGATAAATGTCCCGCGAGTCCTTGGGTTTTGTTAAAAACCCATTTTCTCCATCCTTCACAAGAGATTTTGAGCCCCCGGCATCCGCCACAACCGGGACAAGCCCCGAGGCCATTGCTTCGATAGTTACATTGCCAAAGGTTTCAGTGGTTGAGGGAAATACAAATATATCTGAAGAGGCGTACGCTTGCGAGAGCTCAATCTTCTCGAGGTGTCCAAGGAATACGGCGCCCGGCATAAGTCGTCCTAATTCTTCGCGCGCCGGTCCGTCTCCCGCAATCACCATAGAAAAATCATCTCTTTTATTTTTAAGTAATTTATACGCCTCCGCCAATGTGCGCAAATCCTTTTCCCAAGTAAGGCGGCAGACGCACAACAAAATCTTTTTATCTTTTCCTTTATTGATATTCTCCCTCCACTCATTGGAGCGAAAAGACGGGTCAAAGCTATCTAAATCAACTCCCCAGGGAAGAACGCTTACATTCGGAATCTTGTGCGCAACAAGCTCTTGGGCGATGACTTGAGAAGGAGTGGTGGTGAAGCTCATTTGCTTGTATAGTTTTCTTAGTAAAAACCAGGCTAATGGCCTGAAGAAACCAAGGTGATAGTAATCAAGATATTTGCAGAAATCAGTATGATGAGTGGCGACAATCGGGACGCGGCGTTTTTTGGCGTATTTCAGGGCAGACCAAGCTATGGTGTCCGGGCTGTGAAGATGAATAATATCCGGCCTGAATTGGTCCAATTGCTTTTTGAATTTCCCGAGGCCGGGCAGAGCAAGGTGATACGCTTTATAGAGGGGAAAAATTATTGAGGGAATTTGGATAACCGGAACAGAACAAGAAGAAGAAGAATAAACATCCTCTGCCCAGCCGGTGATTATAACGGATTCTATATTTTTCTTGCGGGCCTCGTTTATAAGAGCCAAGAGGACGCGCGTTACCCCGTCCTGTTTTTTAAGCGTTCCGATAAAATAAGCTGCTCTCATATTTCGCTGATGACTTTTTATCTCTTCTTCCCGCGCTTCTTTACAATGCCTCTTTTTTTCAGTTTTCTAATAAGACGTTTTTGATTTCTCCAGCCAATACCCATATTGATAAATGATTAATAATAAATAATTATTCTCTATTCAACTCCGGCCGCTATCAGAGTGATTTTTACCTCGTTAGGTTTAAGCTTCCTATCTTCAATCGCTCCGAAAATAACCCGGCTGGCAGAAGAATTCCTGGCAATAATTCTGGCCGCCTGCTGAACTTCAGCCAAGGATAAATTCTTGCCGCCAGTGATATTAAATAAAACTCTTTTTGCTCTCTGAATGCCAAAATCCAGGAACGAGGAATGAATCGCCATCTCCGCCGCTTTTGCGATTTTGTCTTCTCCTTCCGCCCGGCCTACTCCGAAAAGAGCGTTCCCGGAATCGCTCATTATCGCCTTAACGTCGGCAAAGTCCACATTGATGATGCCCGGCCTGACTATTAAATCAGAGATGCCCTGCACCGCCTGTCTCAAAACCTCATCGCAAATCCAGAACGCAGAAAGGATGGTGGTCTTCTCGTTTATTTGGGCAAGCAATTTGTCATTAGGGATAACAAACAAAGTATCCACCCTGTCTTTTATCTTCCTCTGCCCCATTTTGGCAATGGCTCTTCTTTGGTCTCCTTCAAAAGAAAAAGGCAAAGTAACTGCTCCGATTGTCAGGGCCCCTGTTTTTTGAGCGATTTCCGCCACCAAAGGAGCGGCCCCTGTGCCGGTCCCTCCTCCTAATCCGCAAACAACAAAAACAATATCGCTGTCTTTAAGCGCTTCTTCTATCAATTCCTTGCTCTCTTCCGCCGCTTCCTTCCCGATTCTCGGATTCATCCCTGCTCCCAATCCGCGAGTCAAATTTCTGCCTATTTGAATCTTCTTGTGCGCTTTGACCTTTTTGATATCCTGCGCATCGCAGTTAAGGGCGATCAATTCTACCCCCTGTATTCTGTGTTTAGCCATCCTTGAAACAGCGTTTCCTCCGGAACCGCCCACCCCAACTACTTTTATTTTCGCTCCTGTTCTCATTGTTAAAAATCAGGGGATGAAAATCCTGAACATTCTTTTAATTGTCAAGCCGAAGCCGCTGCTTAAAAAAGAACTCTCTGTTCCCCCTTCTCCCAAGCCGGCTGAGGCTAATCCGCACAAAACGCTGGAACTAAGGTCGTCATCCAGTCCGAAGAAATTTCTGATGACTCCTTTCCTGGCCGGAAGCTTAAATTCACTTTTCACAAAATTTATTATCCCGGGCAATTTGGATCCGCCGCCAGTTAAAATAACTCCGGCCGGGAGCCCTTCCTGCTTGCCGGCTATTTTCAATTCTTTGTTTATTAAATTAAATATCTCCGCCACTCTCGCCCGGCCCGCCTTAATCATCTTTTTGGTATCAAAGACAAACTCTTCTTCTTTATTTATGCTGATTTTTTCTTTTTTCGTTTTATTTTGAAAAATATACGCCCCGAACTTCTTTTTGATTTCTTCGGCAACGGCTATGTCCGCCTGCAGGGCAATGGCAATATCTCTGGTGATATGAGCGGAACCGACCGGCAAACATGCCAAATGAATCAAGTTCCCATCTTCAAAAACCGCCAAGCCGGTTGTTTCAGCGCCAAAATCTATTACTGCTGTCCCTAATTCTTTTTGCTGGGGGCTTAAAAGAGCATTTGCCGAGGCCAGGGGAGAAGGAATCACTTCAGCAATCCTTTCCGCCCCCGAAGCCATCACAGTTTCAGCCAGCTTGTTCAAATAAGGCGAGAAAACACAGACCGCCAAAGCGTTTGTCTCCAATTTAATCCCTTTCATCCCGATAACATCTTTGAGCCCGTCTTCGCTGTCAACAATGAACTCTTTGGGAAAAACGTCTAAAATTTCCTGATTAGAAGTAAGTTCGGAAAGGACATCTGCTTTCGCTTCTTCAACTACCCTCTCAACATCGTCTGGCGAAACTTTCTGGTCTGCCCGGGAAATAGCTACAGCGCCGTGCCCGAACCTTGATTTTATATGCGCCCCTCCAATATTGATAAAGACATCCCTGATGCGATAAGGCCTCACTTCAGCGTTAAGCTTAGTCAAAACCTGATTCACCTTATCAGAAACAACATCGCTATCTATCACCACCCCTCTTTTTATGCCGTCGGAAACCACGCTGGCAACCGAAAGGACCGCGGCCACTTCTCCTTCTTTTTTTCTTTGGGCAACCATGCCCTTGATATATCCGGAGCCGATGTCTATTGCACCTACTATATTATGAGTCCGAACCATATCCTTGTTCTCTTAAAAAAGTTAAATATTTCTGCTCTTTGGCCCGCATAATCCTCGCTTCTTTTGGGTTATCGTGGTCATGGCCCAAAAGATGCAGGAGCCCGTGGATAAAAATACGAACCAAACCGGCCTCTCCGCTAAGACGAACTTCTGCGGGGCAAATCACTATTTCTCCCAAGTTCTTTGACAAACCAAGCAGTTTCTCCGGAAAATTGTCATTGGCAAAAGACAACACATCTGTCGGTCCATTCTTGCCCCGGTAAATCCGATTTAATTCTGAAATTTCTGGCTTGCCCACAATGGCCACTGATACTTGCAAGCCCTTTTCCGCACTCTCTGTTTTTAAGATTTCCTCTCCGACTGCTTTCCATAATCCCTCATTTATGGACGCATTAACAAGATTATTAATTTCAATCATAACAGGGACTATCGGGTCAATAATTCTCTGATAATTGAATTCACTCTCGCCCCATCTGCCCGGCCTTGGATTTTCGCCATCAAGACGCTCATTACTCTGCCCATATCCTTGATTGATTCTGCTTTCACCTCCTTTATTGCTTCTTCTGCCAACTTCCTGATTTCTTCTTCGGGCATCTGTTCGGGTAAATACTGGTTCAAAATTTCCATTTCCTCTTTCTCTTTGTCTGCCAGCTCCTGCCTTCCTCCTGTTTCAAACTGCTCAATGGACTCTTTGGACCTTTTCACCATTGAGGAAATTGCCTGTATCGTTTCCTGGTCGGTAAGCCGGCTTTTCTTCTCAAGGTCTGCTTCGTCTTTAGCATCCTTGATGGTCATTCTCTTCTCTTTCTCCCTTTTTATAATACTGTCCAGGACAAGGCGAAGAATTGAAACCTTTCTCTCTTGCTTGGCCCGGAGAGATTCATGCAAATCATTTTGAACTTTTTCCCTTAAGTCCATAGGGTTAGAGCTTGCCCATTTTTTCCATTTTCCGGTATCGCTCTTTTGCCGCTTGTTTCCTAAGAGCGGCTTCTCTTTTGAGCTTCTGGCTCATCGGGCGGCTGACATATCGAGAGACCTTTGCCCTATAAACCAATCCGCTTCTGCGGAGCGCCCTTACAAACCGGCCCACTAACTGCCGGCTGTTTTCTCTTTCATCTTTTTCAATAAAAAGACCAGACATAATTGATTTACTGTTGTTTTAATTTTTTCTTTAATTCTCCGGCGACCTTATCTGTTCTAACTGTTGTCTGCCTGCCATTAACCATATCCCTAATAATGACCATATCTCTGCTTGCCTCTTCCTCGCCGATAATCAGAGAGTGTGAGGCCTTCAACTTGTCCGCATTCTTGAGTTGGGCAGACAGGGAATCCTTATCCAGCGACGCTGCCACCAGGATGCCTGCTTTCCTGAAATCTTCCATCAGTTTCAATGATTTAATCTTGGCGGCATCTCCCAATTGAGCCAGAAACACGCGCGGTGGCTGGACCTCTGCCGTAACAAGCCTTCTTTCTTTCATTATAGAGATGATTCTCTCAACTCCTGCCGCTCCTCCGCAAGCCGGTATGTTTTTTCTGGAAAAAAGTTTAACGAGATTATCATATCTCCCTCCTCCGACTAAACTCCCTATTTGGCGGCCAAGCTCATCCTCGGCAATAATCTCAAAGACCGTTCTCGTGTAATAATCCAGCCCCCTCACCAAACAGGGGTTCAGATTATAGGGCAGACCCAACTCGTCTAAAAATTCTAAAACCTTTTTAAAGTGATTATGGCATTCTTTGCAAAGGTGGTCAATGATTTGGGGAGCGCCCGCGGCTATCTGCTTGCACCTCTCCTGCTTGCAATCCATTATTCTCAAAGGATTTGTTTTAAGCCGTCTTTTGCAGTCAGGGCAAAGGCGGCTTTCATTCTTTTTCAAATATCTCACCAGAAGTTTTTTGTAATCCCCGATGCATTCTTTGTCTCCGATGCTGTTAAGCTCAATAATCAACTTTTTAATGCCCAAGGATTGCAGAATGTTGTAAAAAATATAGATGATTTCTACGTCCACTATCGGGTGCCTTGAGCCAAAGGCCTCAAGGTTTAATTGGTAAAATTGACGATACCGTCCGGCTTGGGGCTTTTCGTGCCTAAAAACCGGACCAAAAGAAAACATTTTAACCGGCTGGGGCAAACTAATCATGCCCTGTTCCAGATAAGCTCTTGCTAAGGAAGGCGTAAATTCGGGCCTTAAGGTCAAGGAATCTCCGCCTTTGGTTTTAAGCGAATACATTTGCTTTTCCACTATTTCCGTGGCCTCGCCTGTTCCTTTTTCAAATAATTCGGTTGATTCCAGAATCGGCGGGGTTATTTCCTTAAATCCGTAAAACGAAGCAATCTTCTTCCCAACCTCGTAAACCTTCTGGTAAAACGGCTGGTCTTCCGGAAGGATATCAAACATTCCCTGGGGCACCTGGATTTTATTGCTTCTCTGTTTGCCTGTCATCTTTTATTTGCCGGCAAAAACGCTCAATGGCCATAAGCGAAAAGCGCTCCTGCCAATAATCAAATCCCGTTTCAGCGGACCGAATGACCTTGAGTCCAAGGAAACGTTGCGGTTGTCTCCTAAAACAAAATACTCGTCCTCTCCGAGGGTTGTCTCAACATAACCCGCGGTCTTGGTTTTCTCGGACAGATATTCCGACTCGTCCAAGATATAAAAATTTTCCTCCTCGCTTTTTACGAAAACCTGACCGTCAAAAATTTTTATCGTTTCTTCGGGCAACCCTACCACCCTTTTTATCAATCTCTTGCTTGTATCATTGGGACTGTAAAAAATTATTACATCCCCCCGGTGCGGCTGGCCCAAACGATAAGAAATTTCATCAACAATGAGATAATCATAATCATGGAAATTTGGCTCCATGCTGGCGCCGCTGACGAAAAACGGCTGAAAAACAAAAACCCTGATTGGAATAACTATTATCAAGGCGATAATGCTTATCTTTATTATCTCCCAAATAAAAAGAATTAGTTTTTTCATTATTTGCCCGCGGTTTAGCGATAATTTAATAATTATAGACCGAAAACCCCCAAAGGTCAACCAAGATTACTCCCTGAATACTCCTTCAACTATTGCCTTGAATTATTAAGAGACCCGGACTCGTAGTGAGAATCCCTATGTCTGGCGAGGATTCCGGCGTTTAGCAAAAATTACGAGACCCGGTCTCGTAATTTCAGTTAGGGGTCGCGCCTTAACAAAACCCAACGAACCCATTGCTTGTTTTTTTGAATTAAGTATATATAAGGATATAATGGAAGAATGATTTTAATAATCGGGCTCGGAAATCCGGGCTTAAAATTTAAAAATACCCGGCACAACATCGGGTTTGAAGTTTTAGACCAAATAAGCAAAAATAGCGATTTTTCTGTCTGGGTGAATAAAAAACGTTTAAGGGCGAAGGTTTGCGTAGGCAGGCATAAT
>PEYH01000016.1:515-7819 GCA_002774465.1 Parcubacteria group bacterium CG08_land_8_20_14_0_20_43_9 | reverse complement strand
ATGGATTGTTGAGTTAATTTTGGACAATCTCGATTATAAAAATAATATTTACCAAAAAAAGATTATTGATCCGGCTTGCGGGGACGGGGCATTTTTGGGCGTAGTGGTAAAAAGATTTGTAGAGGACGCAAAAAGAAAAGGAGCAGATAACAATGTAATTAAAATAAAACTGGAAAATAATATTTTTGGGTTTGATATAGACAGGAGTGCTATCGAAAAATGTATTTCAATTCTCAACGATATAGCCGGTGAATATAATATAAAAGGAGTTAAATGGAATATTCTAAAAGTAGATAGTCTCGATAAATCTTTCGTGAATAAATTTTTCAATTCTTTTGATTTTGTTATTGGTAATCCTCCCTACATTAGAATACAGCACTTAGGGACTAAAAGAAGGGAGCAAATCCAAAATGACTGGAATTTATGTCAAAAAGGGTCAACAGATATATTTATTACTTTTTTCGAACTCGGTTATTATTTGCTAAATAAAAATGGAAAACTTGGTTATATCACTCCAAACACTTATCTTAAAACAAAGGCGGGCGAGAATTTAAGAAACTTTATTAAATACAATAAAATTTTAAAAACATTGATTGATTTTGAGCATAATCAATTATTTGATAATGCGACCACCTATTCTTTGATTACTATTCTAGACAAAAATCATCGGAAAAATACTTTTTCTCTTTTTAAGGGTGATAGACAAAATGTAAATTATATTGACGAGGTAAATATCGATAGTCTAAATAATGACAATTGGATTTTAACTTCAAGTAATATTCTCAAAAAATTAAATAATATCGAGAAAAGAGGTTTTCCTCTTAGTCAAATTGCTAAAATTCATGTCGGGCTAACAACACTTGCCGATGATTATTATATTTTTAAGAACCCGATAATTAAAGGTAATTTGGCTGAAATTCAGTTAAAGGACGGGAGGACATTTCAGATTGAAAAAGGAATTTTGAAACCAATAATTAAAGCATCTGTTCTGAAAAATCCCGATGAGGACCAAAACCGTTTTATAATTTTCCCATATAAAAAAGCGGGTGGTAGACATTTTATTGTTGAGGAAAAAGAACTAAAAGAAAAATATCCACTCACATATAAATATTTTAGGACGGTTAAGGAAGTATTGAACAATAGAGATAAGGGGAAACCAAATTCTGTCGCGTGGTATGCTTTCGGAAGATCACAAGGCCTTGATACGTCATTTGGTAAAAAAATATTAACATCACCAATGAATCTAAAACCAAATTTTATTGTTTGGGGCAGAGAAGGGTATACCTTTTATGCTGGTTATTGTATCAAATATGGAGGTGATTTAAATCTTTTGGCAAAATATCTAAATTCAGAGGATATGGAGTTTTATATTAATCATGTAAGTAGGGATTATCAAAACAATTATAAATCTTTTGCTAAAAGTTTTATTGAAAAATTTGGTATTGATAACCCGAATTTAATAAACCAACAAAGACAGAAACAATTATTATTCCAAAGTTAAGGGGTTTTTGGATAAAATTTATGAGCCAATTTAAAAATAAAATTACACAAATTAATGTAGAACTAGGCTTTGCTATTATTAACAAAGTTAATTTAATTCATTTTCCCAAAGGCAATAATTCAGTAAAAATAACTTGTATTTTCGAAAATGAAAATGAGCCAGTGCAATTAACTTATAACCCCAAACTAAACAGGATTTTTGGTTTGACTGGTTGGTTTCGTCAACATAATGCACGGGCTGGCGATTTCATAAATTTTGAAGTTAAAGAGCCACTCAAAACCTATAAGTTGAATTTTGAAAAAGGAATTTCCTTGCCGGCAAAAACTTTCCAAACAAGAAGTACAAAGAAAGGTAGAGATATCTTTATGTTTGGAGAACCGATTAATTTTCGTGGAATTATTTTCGCACCGGTTAACGAACAAGGAGTCATATTTTTATTCAGTAAACTACATGAAGATTTAGGAATAAAGATTGCTGGTATACAACAAGCGTATCCAGATGCTAGAGGAATGAGATTTAATGGCAGGGGTTGGGTTGAGGAACGTATTGAGTTTGAGTATAAAGCCTCCGATTTTCGAACTCATGGGCACGATATTGAAAAGTGCGATATAATAGTTTGTTGGATAAATGATTGGCAGAATTGCCCCATTGAGATAATGGAATTAAAAAGTATCATCAAAGAAATATCCGAATAAAATGAGAAGGAATTTGCCGTCAAGCTCGGCAAAGCCGAACAAACCGCCAAGGGCAGATTAGAAAAACTTGAAATCATCCTTTTCGCTTCCGCTTTTTGGCGAGGCGGGCGGAAAGGGGGCGTGGGGGGAATTCCGCCCGCCGAGCCCAGCCAGTTCCGTTCGGATATTTTCAAACAGACACCGCCAACGATTTTATGCTCGCCTTATCTCTTCATCCTCTGGCCACGACTGCGCCCCAGACCCGGCGGCTGTGGTTTTGTTTTAAGACCTTGGCGCATTCTTCCATTGTTGAGCCGGTGGTGAAAACATCGTCTATCAGCAAAACCTCTTTGTTCCCGACGAATTCTTTGAATGGCGGGTTAAGGGCAAAAACGCCGGAAACATTTTTTATCCTCTCTTCTTTGGCAAGCTCTGTCTGGGGCAGGGTCTTTTTAGTTTTGATAAGCAAGTCCGGGATAAATGCCAACTCGAATTCTTCAGAGAAATGTTTGGCAATTTCTTCTGACTGATTAAAGCCCCTGTTTTTCAGTTTCCTTCGGTGCATCGGCACGCCGCAAACAATCAAACCGCCAAGGTTTTGTTTGCCGAAAGACAAGCGGTTTGATATCAGGGTTTGATTGTCTAATAATTTGAAGTGAGTTATAATTAAATCAGCCAATGTTCTGGATAATTCTTTAATTCTGCTGTATTTGCACAGATGGATTATTGCCTTGACCATTTTGTCGTTATAGGCAGTGGCGGCGTGCAGGCCGTCAAGATACAGGAATTTTTCATACGAGATATCGCGGAAGATATCAATCATCGCAAAGCAATCTTCGCACAGGCATTGTCCCGCTTTTCCGCAATTGACGCAGGACCTTGGCCAGAAGGCGTTCAAAATAATTTCTTTTAAGGTTTTCCACATTGTTTTTCCGGGGGAGGGATATGAAAAAAAATAAAATAGGGGTAAAATAGATAAAGCAATCGTAAATAATATTATATCATTTCTCAATCTTTAATGGCTTTATTTTCTAAAAGTTTTTTGGGGATAGACGTGGGGACCTCTTCCATCAAATTGGTAGAGCTGCAGAGGGCCAAGGCCGTCGTTCTGTCCAATTATGCCATTTTAGGCGCTGATTATTTCGGCGAGGGCGATTTTCAGGTCAGAGAAAGGGGGATGCTCTCCATTTCTGAAGACAATATCTCTGAAGCCCTTTCCGCCATGCTGAAAGAGGCGGGCATAAAATCAAAACAAGCATTCTTTTCCATCCCTGATTACGCGACCTTTTTCACCACTTTTGACCTTCCCCCGATGTCAGCCGAGGAAATTCCCGAGGCGGTCAAATACGAGGCGCCGAGGCGGATACCCCTGCCTTTGTCAGAAGTAATCCTTGACTGGCAGCTTATCAAGGGAGGGCCGTCAGAAGAGGGGCGTGTTCCATTAAGAATTTTATTAGTAGCGGTTCCTAAAGAGGTTATCAACCAATACCAGAATATTGCCCTGTCGGTCGGGCTCAAGGTAATTGCTTTGGAGGCAGAAGTGTTTGCCCTTATCAGGGCGCTGATAAAATATCAGGACAGGAGTAATGTTATGTGTCTGGTGGATATCGGCGAGAGGAGCACCACTATCAATATCGTGGCCCAGGGGACGTTGAAAGTTTCCCACAGTTTTGATGTGGCGGGCGAGGATTTTACCAGAGTATTTTCTGATTCTTTGCAGATAGACAAGATGAAGGCAGAGACAATCAAAAGAATGTATGGGCTTACAGACAAGAATCCGGGCATTAAAGAAATTGTCAAGCCGCAGGCAGAGGCCATTCTCAAAAAAGTTCAGAGCATTGCAGACGAGTTGTATTTGGAAGACAAAGAAAAGATAGGGAAAGTCATTATCTCCGGCGGCGGAGCAATGATTGCCGGCGGGGCCGACTATTTTTCCAAGAAATTAGACCTGCCGGTGGAATTGGCAGACCCTTTTATAGACATTTCTTACCCCCCGACCCTTGGAGAAGCATTGAAAAAAATCAGTTCAGGACTTACAATAGCAGTAGGCATGGCTCTCAGAGGTTTTAACAAGTAGAATTTATTCAATCGCTTATAATATGGTTCAGGTTATTCCAAGAAAAGTCATTCCCCAAAAATCATCGGTTAAAAAGATGTTGCCTTGGTTGTCTTTGTTTTTGATAGGGGCAATGATTATTCTTTATTTCGTTTTCAGCGCCCAAATCAAGAAGGCAGAGGCCTCTTTGGAAGATGTAAAGAGCGAGCTGGCAAAGTCGCAGACAGACGAGCAGACAGAACTTCAGCAAAGAGTTTTGGGGTTTCAAAAAAGAATTGATGATGTCGCGGTTTTATTGAAAGAGCGGGAAAGAGCGGCTGATGCCTTGGCCTTTCTCGAGGCCTACGTTCACCCGAAGGTCTATTTCACCGCTATGTCGTTGAATTTTGAGAATAAGACATTGAACCTCCAAGGAATTTCAGGGGATTTTACCAGCTTAGGCCAGCAGATATTCGCCTTCCAGCAGGACCCGTTTGTCCAAGAAGTAAAGCTGTCTAATGTCGCTTTATCAGAAGAAGGGAAGGTGAGGTTTGTTATGGAGCTGGTATTGCCCGACAGGAATGCGGTAAAAAAATAATAAAATGAGATACGTTATTATCATTATTGCAACAAGCCTAATCATATCCCTGCTTTTGGGCGTTTTCTTAGTTTGGCCGAAGTACCGTGATTTCAGCGAAGTCAGAAACCAATTGTCCCAGAAAAGATTACAGCTGGAAAATCAAAATAAATACATTCAGTCGTTGAAAGTGGCAGACAAAGAGATGGCTGAAAGGGCTGAATTAGTAGCAAAAGTCAACAGCGCTTTGCCTATCGGGCCTGATGCGCCCTCGTTGCTCGGGTTTTTGCAGGACGCGTCTGTTTCGTCCGGGATCAGCTTGAACGGCATCAGCTGGGAAGATGTTTCTTCAAGAGATGACAAGGAAAGGATAAAAAAGCATTTCTTCAGCGCCGAGCTTTCCGGTTCTTACTTCGCATTTAAGAATTTTCTTTTTGCTGTTGAGACAAGCTCCCGCTTGATAAATGTCCGGCAAATGAACTTTACAGCGCCGGTGGCGGAAGGGCAGCCGGCATTAATAAAAATCAGGGCAGGCATCAGTTCATATTGATAATTGATTAATGGTTAATTACATTGTCTTATGGCCATAGTGTTTTATCAAAAGAGGAAAAAAGAGGTTTATATAGCAGCAGCCGGACTAGTTTTGATTTTTGTCCTTATTTTTATCTTGGTCAAAATTAAAGGAGGCGGGCTTATTGACAGGGAATCAGCTTTTTCTGTTCCGGAAGTCAAAGAGGTTAAGATTGATTTCCAAAGATTGGAAGAGGAAATTTGGAATGATTTGCGGGCCTTTTCTCCGATTTCGCCCCCTTCAGAAGGCATAGGGAGAGACAATCCTTTCGCCCCGCCGCCGCAAACGGAGAAGTGATGATTCCTTTTGTTGTCAGATAAAATTTACACGGCGCCATAGTCCACTCTTGAGGTGGCTCTCTTATTACGATGAATTTAATAAACCAATTATTAAAGCAAAAGGCCATCGACAAAAAGACGGCGGACTCTTTGTCTAAGGAATTCGAGAGTTCCGGCCGGACAGTAGAGGAAATTATATTAAGCAAGCAATTGCTTCCGGAAGACAAGTTGTTCCGGATAAAAAGCGAGGCCTTAGGCATACCCCTGAAAGAGATTACTCTTCAAGATGTCCCGGCCGATGTCTTAGAGCTTGTGCCGCAGGATTCTGCCGAGCATTACAAAATGGCGCCGTTGGGGAAGAAACAGAATATGCTTGAGGTGGCAATGGTTTATCCGGAGGATTTGAAGGCCCAAGAGGCCTTGAATTTCCTGGCTCGCAAGAGGGGCTTCAATTACAGGGTGGGGCTGATAACCTTAAGCGGTTTTCAAAATTTCTTAAAAAAATATCAAGACCTTGGGAGAGAAGTTAAGACCGCGCTTCAAGAATTGGAGAGACAACTCCAACCCGGGACAGGGCCGCAGGAATCGGCGTCAAAGACAACAGAGGGAATGATTCAGAAAAGAAGCGAGGCCCCAATAAGCAAAACCGTTGCCGTCATCTTAAAACATGCCGTGGAGGGCAAGGCCTCGGATATTCATATAGAGCCAACGCCTGATAAAAGCAGAGTCAGGTTTCGCTTAGACGGCATTCTGCATCCCAGTCTGTTCCTCCCGAAGGAGGTTCATCCTTCCATAGTGGCGAGGATAAAGATTATTTCCAAATTAAAAATAGATGAAACGCGCATTCCCCAAGACGGCCGCTTTTCTGTAAGCATGGATAACAAAAATATTGACTTCAGGGTTTCCACCTTTCCAACCATCCTCGGAGAAAAGGTGGTGATGAGGGTTCTTAATCCGGATTTAAGGGTTTCCACTTTTGAAGAGCTGGGACTGACAGGCAGGAATCTGGAGATTTTGAAGAAAGCGGCGAAAAGGCCCTATGGGATGATATTGTCCACTGGCCCTACCGGCTCCGGCAAAACCACAACTCTTTATGTTATTCTGGACTCGGTTAACAAAGAAGGGGTCAATATCGTCACCTTGGAGGATCCGGTGGAGTATTTTATCAATGGCGTAAGCCAATCGCAGGTTAAGCCGGAAATTGAGTACACTTTTGCCACCGGCTTAAGGCATGTTTTAAGGCAGGACCCGGATATTATTATGGTCGGGGAAATCCGCGACAATGAGACAGCGGAATTAGCCACCCACGCAGCTCTTACCGGACATCTGGTTCTTTCCACTATTCATACCAATAATGCTTTGGGCGCAGTCCCGAGGATGATTGATTTAGGCGTCAGGGCATTTTTATTGCCATCAAGCATAAACGTTATTATCGCTCAAAGGTTAGTCAGGCGGCTTTGTCCGCACTGCAGGAAAAAGGTGGCGGCAAGCGGGAAGATTAAAGAATTGATAACTGAAGAGTTGAAAGATTTGCCGGATTGGGCGAAGGAAGAGTTCGGGAGCGGGGGCAATGCCCAGATTTGGGAGCCGGTTGGATGCAGCCGATGCGGGGAGAGCGGTTATAGCGGGAGAGTCGGCATATTTGAGATTTTAGAGATGACCAAAGAG
>PEYH01000016.1:0-399 GCA_002774465.1 Parcubacteria group bacterium CG08_land_8_20_14_0_20_43_9 | reverse complement strand
TAAAAGCAGTAATATTACTTTGGGCTAGACTTTGGAAGACACTCTCACTACCTGACTTGCGAATACTCTCACCACAGCAGACCACCTTGTCGCCTAATATGCCAAAATCTACCTCGGCTTTTTTCAGGATACTGACTGTAGCCTGAGCAACCTTTTGGATAATTGGGTCGTATATTTGATAACAGCAGGGGAAGTATAAAATCTCAGTTCCCTTAGTATAAGTCTTCACGCCGAGGTCTTTTGCCCAATCTGCCCGCTTCTCCTGTGCCTCTCCCAGTGGATTACCTGTGCCGGCGATGTTTTTAACTGCAATTCGTAGTGAGTCGGGGACCTTGCCTATGCCAAGCTCTACAATGGCTCGGCGCAAAGCCCTCATGACATCTATTAGTGCCACACCAC
>PEYH01000015.1 GCA_002774465.1 Parcubacteria group bacterium CG08_land_8_20_14_0_20_43_9 | reverse complement strand
GGCAATTTCTCAACTTCTTACTTCAGAACCTTAAATTGGAAGGTAAAAAGCTGTTATTTGAACTTAAAACACCGTTTGACACGGTGCTTGAAGCGAACAAGTGTTCTAATTTGCTCCGGGGAGAGGACTCGAACCTCTAACCTTGAAGTTAACAGCTTCTTGCTCTACCATTGAGCTACCCCGGAATATTAAATTGTCAATGCATTAATCTACCCCATTCTCCCCTCTTTTTCAAGCCCTCGCTCTTATCTCTGTTGTTTTGTTTGGCTCCTATGTTGGGATTTCGGATTTGGGATTTGGGATTTGGAAATTGGGATTTAGAAATCGGGATTTTCATTTAGTATCCTTCCAGTTTTTTCAGATTGTCGTGTTTGCGTATTTTTTCCAATGTCTTGGCTTCAATTTGGCGGATTCTCTCCCTGGTTACTGCAAAAACTTCGCCTACTTCCTGCAGGGTATGGGTTACGCCATCAGCCAAACCGAATCTCATTGATAAAATGCTCCTCTCCCTGTCAGTCAAATCAGTCAAAATCTCGCCCAGCCGTTCTTTGAGAAGGGCCCGGGCTGCTCTTTTTGAAGGCGAGGGCATCTCTTCATCTTTGATAAACTCTGCCAAAACACTATCCTCGTCATCCTTGTCGCCTATCGGCGTTTCCAAAGAAATGGTTTTCTGGGCTATTTTTTTAATATGCCTCACTTTATCAGGGCTAATGCCCATTTCTCTGCTGATTTCCTCAACCATCGGCTCTCTGCCCAATTCCCTTAATAAATCTCTTCTCACTTTGGTGTATTTGGAAATTGTTTCTATCATATGCACCGGAATCCTGATAGTTCTCGCCTGGTCAGCCAGCGCCCTGGTAATGGCCTGCCTTATCCACCAAGTGGCATAAGTTGAAAACTTATAACCCCTTCTCCAATCAAATTTTTCCGCTGCCCTGAAAAGCCCCAGATTCCCCTCTTGGATTAAATCAAGCAAGGTCAAATTCGAAGTTCTGCCCACATATTTTTTGGCAATAGAAACCACTAAGCGCAGATTGGCCCTGATAAGCTTTTGTTTGGCCGCTATATCCCCCCTCTCTATCCTCCTCGCCAAATCCTTTTCCTCTTTAGCCGTCAAAAAACCAACCTTGCTTATTTCCTTCAAGTACATCTGGATAGAATCCGGTCTTCTGCTCATAATGGGCTTGGCTTTTGATTGGGCGGGCTCTCCGCCTTCTACGCGCAAAAATCCCTGGCTCCTTTTCATCTCAATCCCCTCTTCCTCAAGACGCTGGAAAAGAGCATCGAGCCCTTCCATGTCCTTTTCCGGGTCAGGAAAAAAATAAATAATCTCGCTGTAAGTGATAAAGCCCCGGGTCCGACCTCTTCTTATCAGCTCCTCTACTTTAGCCAAAGGAAAAATCTTCTCACTAAGCTTGCTCGTCTTGGCCCCTGGCAGCGGTTTATTCCTGAAAGTCCTGTTGACGGTCCTGCCAATTGCATTTTTCAGGGTTTTTCTTTTCTTGAAACTGACTTTGACCCACGCCTTCTTAGTTTTCTTCCTGGCAACTTTCTTTTCAGGAGCTTTCTTGCGGACAGCCCCTTTCTTTTTCGCTGTTTTTTCCTGACCCCTCCTTGTTGTTCTCTTTTGCTTGACGGGCTTTCTTTTTTTAAGCGGTTTCTTTTTTGCCATCTTATACTAAAAATTACTGATTATTATTGCTATTGGTTATTGATGTTTTGAGATTCGGCTGTCATTATGCCCCCCAGACAAACTCTCCGTGAGGCAACGGAACTCTTTGCATAATTTCTCCACTTCGTCTTTTTCCCCTTCCTGCTCTGCGATTCTAATCTTGTCAGACAACTCTTCCAGCTCTCTTTTAATTGTAAGCGATTCAAGCTCTTTAAGGCAAACTTGGATTTCCTCTGCTATGCCCGTTCCTTTCTCAACTGCTTCCATCTCCGCCTCCACCTCGCCCTTCAGCGCCGAAAAATCCAAGAATTCCTTATCCTCATCTGAAAAATCAGCTTCTTTGAAATTTTTTGATTCAATCTCCCCAATTTTAACAATCATTTCTTTGATTCTTGGGGAAAAATAGCCAAAGTGCCTGTCCTCTAAGTGCGCAAATCCGTCTGGATAATTCAATAACAAAGAAAGAATCCTTTCCTCAATAATATCCTTCCGGGTTTTCTTAACCTCCTGCCCGCGGATTTCTTTTGGCGCTTCTGCGATTAGCGCCGCAGACGGAACATATTTCTTAAGCTCTTCTTCAACGCTTGCTTCGCTGACCATCAAACGATTAGCCAACTCTTTCACCCAGGATGATTGTTCAATTTTATTCTGAAGCCGTTTTAACGCCGGAATAAGCTTTTCAGAGATTTTCCTCTTGCCGTCGTGGCTTTTGGCATCAAATCTTGAAAAGGCGCTGTTAAAATAGAACTCAACTATAGAGCGGGCTTCGCTGACAAATTTCTTCCAGGCCTCGGGGTCTTCGGCAATCATCTCTGCCGGGTCTTTAACATCGGGCAGAACCGCCACCTTTATATTAAACCCCTGCGCCTGCGCTAAATCAATCCCCCTCTTAGTCGCCGAATCGCCGGCAATATCCATATCAAAAGCAGTGATAAGGTTATTGGAATACCTTTTCAGAACGGACAGCTGAAGAGGAGTGAGCGCGGTTCCGGAAGTTGCCACCGCGTTTTGAACTCCCGCCTGATGAGACATTATCACATCTGTGTAGCCCTCTACCAAAATGCATCCGTCATTTTTTCTAATTGGAATTTTCGCCTGGTTCAGTCCATAGAGAACCTGGCTTTTGTTATAAAGGACGGTGTTCGGGATGTTAAGGTATTTGGCGGTTTCCTGGGCTTCGTCCTTGCCGAAAACCCTCCCTCCGAAGCCGATTACCTGGGAATTCAAGTCAAAAATCGGGAAGATTATCCGCGAGCGGAAGCGGTCATAAACTTTGCCTTTCTCGCTTTCCAATATCAGCCCCGCTCTTTTTATTTCCCCGATTGAATATCCTTTTTCCTGCAAAAACTTCATCAAGCTGTCCCATAAATCAGGAGCAAAACCGATTCTCCATTTCATTATTGACTCTTTATTCAGTCCCCTTTTCAAAAGATATTCTTTCGCCTTCCCTCCTGTTGAACTTAGGTGGAGCTGTTTCTCGAAAAATTTAGTGGCTAATTCGCAGATGTCATAAATTCTTTTTCTGGCTGTCTGGACTTTGGGGTCTTGGCTTCTCAATTCCACTCCCGCCCTTTTGGCCAGAATGCGCAAAGCGTCTCCGAACTCCACCCCCTCAATTTCTTTTACAAATGCGAATATATCGCCCTTAAGCCCGCAGCCGAAACAAGACCATATCTGGCGAGTCGGACTGACAAAAAAAGACGGCTTCTTTTCTGAATGAAAGGGGCAAAGAGCCCGGTAATTGATTCCGGTTTTCTCCAGTTTAATATAGCTGGAGACAACGTCAACAATGTCAAGCTTTTCTTTGATTTCGCTAATTACTGAATCCATATCTTTTTGCTCTCTTTATCCTTAATAATGCGCTTGCCCAAACAATATTCCAGTGCATCTTCCACCTCGCCCGATGGCCCTTCCAAAAACCCATCTTCTTTTCTTTAATAATGTGGGTCACGCCCGTTAAAACCAGCGGCTTAACTTTAATCTTTTTTTTCTTGGCAAGATAAGTAATGGCAGTTTCAATATAGAACTTATTTTTATACTCATTTGGCACAATGTCCCAGATGCTTCTTTTAATGGCCCTCATTCCGGAAAACGGCGATTCTATTCTGTTTAATTTTCTGTTAAGGGCCAGGCTAAGTTTTGACCTGTCAATAGCGCCAACTGTCATCTCGCATTCATTATCCATCACCGGCTTTATTAAATTAGTTACATGAACGCTCTTGAAATTGATTAAGTCCGCATCCAAAAAAAGCATTATATCCGCTTCCGTATTTTTAACTCCTATATCCAGCGCTTTTCCCTTCCCGACATTCTCCTTGAGGGTGATAACCCGTGAAGCGTTATGATTTTTTGCCACCAAAGAAGTGGAATCCACAGAGCCGTCATCCACCACAATAACCTCATCTATTAAAGGATGATTGACCACCATGTCTAAAACATTGCCGATGCTCTTCTCTTCGTTGTATGCGGGGATAATCGCTACGGTTTTCATAAATTATTCTGTAATTTGCGTGAGTAATTATAGGGGCCTTGAGCGGTTCGACTGAGCTCACCGTCGAAGTCCTTGTCGAAGGGCGGGGGCAAAGGGATTCGGACCACTCGGGTCGCCCTGTTGTCTCGGCAATATGGGTTTATCCGATAAAAAATTGTCATGGCGGTGGCCATAGGTTAAGTGCCCAGGCTACCATCGTTTCTTAAGAGTATTTTAGCATTTTTGGGCCATTAATTCCTGATTAAATTTTAGGCACGCGGGTCAGTGACTAAAACAAAATAGTGACGTGCACTGTTTTTTCCTGTCCCACTTCCGCCTCGCCCTCGTTTGGACTGACCCTTTCTCGGCGATTGATACTCCTATCTAGAGATTATCAGTTTTCGCTAGATAATTCAAGCAATTGATCAATATCAATGGCGGGCGCAGAGCTGGTCTCTTTAGCTATACAACACTTTTTATATTTTTTACCGCTTCCGCAAGGACACGGACCATTTCTTCCTACTTTCATACTGTGGATAACTGTTATTGATTTTCTATTTTTTTTCTATTATACTTTATCTATAAAAATAAAACAAGCCCATGATTACCAAAAAGCAAAAAGAGGTTTTCGATTTCGTCAAGAGCTATTCAATGTCAAAAGGTTATGCTCCCTCTCTTGAGGAGATACAAAAAAAGTTTAAATTTGCTTCTGTCTCAACAGCTCATTTTTATATTTCTAAATTAAAAAACGCTGGATATTTAGAAAAATTAGAAAATAGAGCGCGCTCAATCAGCATTTCTAAAAAAGAACCGTTAGTGAAAATTCCCCTTTGGGGTGTTATTGCCGCCGGTCAGCCGATAAAAGCCATTGAGAATAAAGAATCAATCATCGTTCCAAAAAGCAAATTGCCAAATACGGGCGAAATATACGCTCTACGCGTACAGGACGACAGTATGATTGATGAAAATATCAATGACGGGGACACTATTTTAATTAAAAAACAGAATATAGCCGAGAACGGAGAAAAAGTGGTCGCACTTCTTAATGGAAATGAGGCAACGCTCAAAACTTTTTATAAAGAAAGGGGTCATATAAGATTACAACCAGCAAATAAAAATTACCAACCAATTATAGTAAAAAGGGGTCAGGATTTTGCTCTACAAGGAGTTTTGTTTGACATAATAAAAACTAGTGAAACAATTCAGCAGGCACAAGCTTTTGTTTTACCCTCTAAAAAAGATTTTCAAGAAAGACGCAGCGTTTCTAATTATCTAAATAAAGTTTATAACGGAGATATAATGCATATTTTAAAAGATTTACCAGACAACAGCGTTGATATGGTTTTTGGAGATCCAGATTACAATGTTGGGATTAAATACGGAAACAATAGCTATACGAAAAATTTTGATGATTATATAAACTGGTATATAGAACTTACCAAAGAGTCAATGCGTGTTCTTAAGAATGATGGCAATCTTTTTATGATGAACTATCCACAACAAAACGCTCATCTTCGTGTAAAGTATTTAGATTTACATTTTCCAAACATTAACGAATATGTCTGGGTTTATAACACAAATGTAGGGCACACGCCAAAAAGATTTACAACAGCACACAGAAGTATACTACATGCTAGAAAAAGTGCTGATAACAAATTCTTCAAAGATGAGGTCGCGCTTCCATATAAAAACCCAACAGATAAGAGAATCCGCCAGAATTTGGTAAACGGATCAAGGGGAAGAATGCCATATTCTTGGTTTGAGTTCAATCTTGTAAAAAATGTCAGCAGAGAAAAAACTTATCACGCTTGTCAAATTCCACAAAAATTAACTGAAATGTTAATTAGGGCCTCAACAAGACCAAAAGATATAGTTTTGGTTCTTTTTGGCGGGAGTGGTGCAGAAATAGATGTGTGTAAAAACCTAAATCGCCAATTTATTTCTGCGGAAATAGACAAAAAATACTGCGACATTATAAATGATCGCCTCATCAGTGGTCGTATCAATCAACAATATCGCCTCGGATCGCGAGGCAAGAAGAAAACTAAGGAATTATCTTCCGTATACTGTCCGCACTAAAATAATTGCCATGGACAAGTATAAGGGCCGCGTAGAATTTGTCGCGTCCCGCTCCCTTGCTTGTCGGCCCTCCATTTCTATTTAGAAGCCTGTATGGTATTTTCGAACCGACTTCTTTCCATGATAACTTATAATTCAAATCCTCTTGTATCCACATCCACTTGAGCATTTCCAAAAATTGTCGAGGGTCAATTCCATTAAGCTTTGGCGGATTCCCATCTATCACATTATGGTCATGCACTCGCACAATCATTTTCCAAAAAGATATATTATCTTTTTTGTACATCCCAAAATCTTTCAATAAATTTGGATATGTAAAATGAACCGAGCTACCTTCGCGTCCTTTTTCGAAAGGAACAACTTCGAAATCAAAAAGGTTCGCCCAAAGCGCCGAATTTTTATTTGGCCTTTTGAGTATAATCTGTTTTAACTTGTATCCAGGATAACGTATCCCGATACGCGGTTTCGCAAGTGTCCCTTCCACGATAAACAAACACGACCCAACTTTTTTTATATGATATGGGAGTAATGCATCTGATAGATGTTTAAAGATATTTGAGCCGCCAGATATATGTAGTTTGCTTGTTTTTGTCATATTATTTAATGAAAAAAGAGATGTCTTTTTTGTAGATAATAGCAAACTTTTTTGCCTCAGCAACATCAGGCCGCCTTTCGCCAAATTCAATTTTTGAAACATAAGATTGCGGTTTCCCGAACTTATCAGCTATCGCCTGTTGTGAAAGCCCAACATCAATTCTCGCCTGTTTCAGGCGATCTATAATTTCCTTATAATCTTTCGTAAAAATTGACTTACCCATACTACTTATAATATATATCCTATTATGGCATAATCCCAAAATAGGATTATATATTTGGGCGGGTATTTTAATATTTCCAATTCAAGAGAGGGGGCAACGGAAAGAAAAACCTATCGCAAAAAATTTCGCGGGGCTAAATGAGGATGAAACGATAATCGCCAAAATACGAATTTTAAAAAGGGGCAGGACATTCGGGTCAAGTGTCCGCTATTTGAAGGCGTTTCAGTAGTTTTTAAAGAACTCCTCACCGAGGTATGTGGGTCGGGATATTGACAGGCACAATAGATACTACATATATGAAAATATCGATTAGCCAATATTTATAAAACCATCACTATATCTTTCTTTGATTTCTATCAAATTATCAACTTTTAAGTTATTTACTTCTATAAATCTTTCCGCGGAATTAATCAAGTCATTGCAAAAAGTGTGTAAGTTGAGTACTAATTTTGTCGGTTGGATAACTCCATTATAAATATTGCCTTTCATATAAGTTAAATGCGGTGATTCTTTTTTAGATAAAATTTCAAATTTATCAATTATATCTTTTTTTGATTGTCTTAGAACACTATCTGTCCCTTCGTGTAAAATTGCACATCGAAAAGCGTAACAATCTTTACCGGACATAAATTTGTTATAATTGGGTAGCACATTCTTATTAAACCATTCTTCGTAATCTGTGCCATGGTGTTTACCCATTTTTACAGACAAGCAGATATCAGGTACTGTCAAAATCATAAAGAGTGCGGCATAAAAATTGCCATCACTCAATGATTTTTTAATTTCTCTAAAAAGATGATCCATAACTTTATCGGTTGAGATATTAGAATTCGAACCACGCGGATTGCCCCATTCTC
>PEYH01000026.1 GCA_002774465.1 Parcubacteria group bacterium CG08_land_8_20_14_0_20_43_9 | reverse complement strand
GTTGATAAAAATAAACTGGATTTTATAGACGTTTCCCCGGAGCAATTCACTTCTACCGCCACTGCTCTTATTCCCTTTTTGCAAAATGACGATGCTAACCGTGCCCTTATGGGGTCCAATATGCAAAGGCAGTCAGTTCCTTTGATAAGAGCATCTAAACCGCTTGTCAGTACCGGGCTTGAAGAAAGGGTAGTCAGGGACTCCGGAAAGGCAATCATGGCGGCGGAAGACGGGGTAGTGGCAGAAGTGGACGCACAGCATATTCTGATTAAAAGCCAAAAGCCAAAAGCCAAAAGCCAAAACTATCAGTTGAGGAACTTTGACCCGACGAATCAGTTTACTTATTTTCATCACAAACCGATAGTGCGCAAAGGGCAAAGAGTTAAGGCCGGGGATATTTTGGCTGACCCGACCGGTTCGGACAGCGGCTGTCTCGCTTTGGGGCAAAATATCTTAGTGGCTTTCCTGTCTTGGAGGGGACATAATTACGAAGATGCCATCATTCTTTCCAGCCGGGTCTTAGAAGAGGAGCTGCTTTCCAGTATCCATATTAAGATATTGGCCGCTGATGTGCGCGAAACAAAGTTGGGGCCGGAGATGACCACCGCAGACATACCCAATGTTTCAGAGGAAAAATTAAAGGACTTAGACGCGGAAGGCGTTATCAGGGTAGGGGCGGAAGTGGACCCAAACGATATTTTGGTCGGTAAGATTTCTCCCAAAGGAGAGACAGACCTGACCGCAGAAGAAAGATTGCTGTGGGCCATTTTCGGGGAGAAGGCGAAAAATGTTAAAGACACATCTCTTCTGATGGAGCACGGCAAAAAAGGGAGAGTGGTCAGAGTCAAGGAATTTTCAAGGGACTTGGGCCATAAGCTCCAGCCCGGGGTTATAAAAAGAATTCAGGTTGAGGTCGCCCAATTAAGGAAAATCACTGTGGGCGATAAGCTTGCCGGCAGGCACGGCAATAAGGGAATAGTGGCCAAGATTCTCCCCAAAGAGGAGATGCCGTTTATGGAAGACGGAACACCCGTAGATATTGTTTTGAACCCCTTGGGAGTTGTTTCCAGAATGAATATAGGGCAGGTGCTTGAAACCCATCTCGGCTGGGCCGCCCATAAATTGGGTTACCGGGCCATATCGCCGTCATTATCCGGAGCCAATGAAAAAGATATCAAGGATGAGCTTCGTAAGGCAGGCCTGCCGGAAGACGGCAAGGTGATGCTTTACGACGGCAGGACAGGCCAGCCCTTTGACCAGAAAATAACAGTGGGCTACATATATATGATGCGCTTGATTCATATGGTGGAGGACAAAATCCATATGCGCTCCATCGGCCCCTATTCATTGATAACCCAGCAGCCGCTCGGCGGAAGGGCGCAATTCGGTGGACAAAGATTTGGAGAAATGGAGGTTTGGGCCCTGCAGGGTTACGGTGCGGCTTATGCTTTGCAGGAAATGCTTACCATAAAATCCGACGATATGATTGGCCGGGCCTCCGCTTATCAGGCGATATTAAAGGGGAGAAAAATAGATAGCCCGCATATCCCGGCATCTTTTTCGTTGTTGGTCAACGAATTGAAAGCGTTGGGGCTGAATGTGGACCTTAGGCAAACGTAAAATGTAAAATGAAAAAATTAAAACGACAATTAAAAATCTAAAATTTTTATTTTTACATTGTAATTTTTAATTTTTCTTTTTTAATTTTTAACTTGACGAAGCCCGAGCGAGCGAGAGCGAGCGAGGGCGAAGGAACATGAAAGTAGAGGATATCAAGTCCATAAGAATCAAATTGGCTTCGCCGGAGGAAATTTTGGGCTGGAGCAAGGGAGAGGTGACAAAGCCGGAGACCATTAATTACCGCACTCAAAGGCCGGAAAAAGACGGTTTGTTTTGCGAGAAGATTTTCGGCCCGGAAAAGGATTATCAATGTTATTGCGGAAAATACAGAGGAATTCGCTACAAAGGAATGACCTGCGACAGGTGCGGAGTAGAAATCACAAAAGCGTCTGTGCGGCGGGAAAGAATGGGGCATATAAAATTAGCTTGTCCGGTCTCCCATATTTGGTTTTTAAGGGGCGTTCCCTCGGTGATGGGGACGATTTTGGACCTCTCTTCCCAGCAATTGGAAAAGATTGCCTATTTCGCTTCATACATTATTATAAGCGCTGACGAGAAAGCGAAAAAAAGTGTTTCAGGGGAAATAGAGAGAGAATATAAAGAAAAAGCCAAAAGCCAAAACGAAAAACAAAAAATTAAGAGCACTAAGAAAGAAGAGAGAGAAACACAGTTGATGTTGAAGAGATTGAAGGAGGCGAGGGGGGAGGCAAAGAGAGAGCTGGAAGCGATTAAGCCGTTAGCCGTTCTTTCAGAGATAGAATTCTTGGAGCTGTCCTCAAAATATGGGGAGATTTTTGAAGCCGGGACAGGCGCAGAGGCGCTTAAAAAGATATTTTCAGATATGGATGTGAGAAAACTCATAGAGGAGCTGGAGAACAGAAAAAAAGGAGCCATTGGCGCCGAAAGGAAAAAGCTTTTGAGAAGAACGACTTTGCTTAAAGATATGATTGAGAATAACATCAGGCCGGAATGGATGTTTCTGACGATTTTGCCGGTTTTGCCCCCGGCTCTTCGGCCTATGGTCCAATTAGACGGAGGCAGATACGCTTCTTCTGACCTGAATGATCTTTACAGGAGAGTCATTAACCGCAATAACCGCCTCAAATATTTGTTGGAGATTAACGCTCCGGAAGTCATTTTGCGCAACGAGAAAAGGATGCTGCAGGAAGCGGTTGACGCCTTAATTGATAATAGCATGAGGAGCGGGCATACCACCATTGCTTCCACCGGCCAAGCTCGATTATTAAAATCCTTGGCAGACATGCTTAAAGGGAAACAGGGGAGATTCCGCCAGAACCTTTTAGGGAAAAGAGTTGATTATTCGGGGAGGTCTGTGATTGTCGGAGACCCGGAGTTAGCTTTCAGCGAATGCGGGTTGCCCAAAAAGATGGCCCTTGAGCTTTTTAAGCCGTTTGTAAGCGCCAAACTTTTAGAAAAAGAGATTGTCTATAATGTCCGCCAAGCCGCTGTTTTAATAGAAAGAGGGACAGAAGAAGTGTGGGAAGCGCTGGAAACAGTCATTGAGAACAAATTGGTTTTGCTTAACAGGGCCCCGACCCTTCACCGCCTTGGCGTTCAGGGATTCAAGCCGAGATTAGTGGAAGGCGAGGCCATAAGAATTCACCCTTTGGTCTGCGAGGCATTCAACGCCGACTTTGACGGCGACCAGATGGCTGTTTATCTTCCATTATCAGAAGAGGCCCAATCAGAAACAAGAGAGAGGATGCTTTCCGGTTTTAATCTTTTGAAGCCGGCAACAGGCCTTTCTGTTGTCAGCCCGAGGCAGGATATGATTTTGGGATGCTATTGGCTGACTAAAATCAAAGAAGGGGCGAAAGGGGCCGGAAAGCATTTTTCTTCAGCTGATGAGGCGACTTTGGCACACGAGATGGGCGCTATAGATTTGAGGGCGCAGATAAAAGTATTGATGGGTGACAAGATAATAGAAACCAGTTTGGGAAGAATGATTTTTAATAAGGCGCTGCCGGAAGGATTTCCTTTTCAAAATGAGCTGATGAATTCAAAGAAAATTAAAGATTTTGCCCGTCAGATTATAGAAGAATATGATAATGCGACAGCCACCAAAACATTAGACGAAATTAAAAAGACGGGGTTTGAATATGCCACTATCTCCGGGTTAAGCTGGGGGATGGATGACTTAGTGGTGCCTCCCCGCAAGGCCGAATTATTGGAAAAAGCCGAGGGGGAAATCAGGAAAATAGAGGCCTATTTCAAGAAGGGCTTGCTTACCACGGAGGAGAGAAAAAGTCAGGTAATAGAGGTTTGGCAGAAGACAAAAGCGGAGATTCAGCGATTAATACCAGAGACCCTCCCGCCTGACGGCATTGTTTTCACGGCCATTGACGCCGGAGCCAGGGGCAGCTGGTCTCAGCCGGTCCAAATGGCTGGGATGAAAGGATTGGTAATTAACCCGGCCGGCCAGATTATGGAGTTCCCGGCAAAAAGTTCTTTTAAGGAAGGGTTTGGTATTTTGGAGTATTTCATCTCCACTCACGGCGCCCGTAAGGGCACGGCAGACACCGCTCTAAGGACATCTACTGCCGGTTATTTAACCAGGCGCTTAATTGATGTTGCCCACGATGTTTTGATAAGCGAGGATGATTGCAAGGACGAAGAAGGGATTGTAGTTTCGAAAATTGATAGCGACGAAGTGGGACAGGACTTTATTTTTAAGATTGTCGGCCGGGCTCCTCTTGAAGACATAAAAGTGAACAATAAGACAATAGTCAAGAAGGGGGAATTTATTAATTGGGAAGCAGCCAGGGAAATTATTAATAGCGGCATTGCCGCGCTGAAAGTCAGGTCTCCCTTGAGCTGTAGGTCCACTAAGGGAATTTGCCGCAAATGCTATGGCTGGGATTTAGGGCGCAATAAGCCCATTGACACAGGGGAAGCAGTTGGAATCGTCGCTGCTCAAGCCATAGGAGAGCCGGGAACGCAATTGACTTTGAGAACTTTTCATACGGGCGGCGTTGCTTCCGGGGGGGACATTACCCATGGGTTGCCGAGAGTAGAAGAGGTTTTTGAGAGAAGGGTCCCGAAAGGAGAAGCAATTATTGCGTTTTATGACGGCAAGGTGATTAAGATTGATAAGGACACAATAAAAATCCAAAGCTCAAAATCCAAAACTCAAAATAAGAAAGAAAAAGCAAAAGAAAAGAAGTCCCCAAAAGGGAGAAAAGCAGAGATGGTGGAGTATAAGATTCCTGTTGGCAGAACAATTTTAGTGAAAGAGGGAGATATAATAGAGGCAGGGGATCAGTTGTGCGAAGGCAGCATTGATTTGAAAAAATTATTTAAATTCGGAGGGAAAACAAAGACAGCAGTCTATATTGTTAAGGAAATTCAGAGAATATATGCCTCTCAAGGGGTAGCGATTCACGATAAACATATTGAGACGATTGTCAGGCAGATGTTTTCGCGGGTGAGAGTCAAAAAACAAGGAGATAGTCGATTTTCGGAAGGAGAAATAGTTGAATTAAGAGTGATGATAGAGGAAAATAAAAAGCTTAAAAAAGCGGGGAAAGAACCGGCAACCTTTCAGGAGATGATTCTCGGCATTTCTAAGGTGGCTTTGACGACTGACAGCTTCTTATCCGCGGCGTCATTTGAAGAAACCTCCCGCATTTTAATCAAGGCGGCGATTTGCGGGCAAGAGGATAAACTGCGGGGCTTAAAAGAAAATGTTATTATCGGCAAACTTGTCCCTGCCGGGAGCGGATACCGGAGAGCGCAAAACGAAAAGAGTAAAGCTGAAAATAAAGAAGAGGAAGAAATAGTCGATGGCAAGGCAGGGGAAGAGGAGGAATAGTGTGGTATAATAGATAAAGCATTAAATCCAAAATCCAAAGCTCAAACGTCAAATCAATGTCCAAATCCAAAATCCAAAACAAAAAACCCAAAACCCCGGCCGAAAAGTCAAAACTTTTGGATTTTAATTTGTGGTTTTGGCTTTTGGCTTTTAATCTTTAAGTTTCTTTTGGCGTTGGGATTTTGACATTGGGATTTTTTAGATTATGGTTAAAAGGAGGAAAAAGAGAAAAATAGCCAAGCGGACGCCCCAAAAATCTTCTTCATTTTCTCGTTTGTTCAGGAGGGGTTCGCGTAGGGGCAGAAGGGAGAAAAAGGCGATTTTGCCTGATGAAATAAGGCCGTGGATATTGGGCATCTCTCTTATCGTGGCAGCGATTTTTACCATCCTGTCATTTTTTGATTTAACGGCTCTGGCCGGCAGGGGTTTTCTGAAAATTTTCGGATTCTTTATGGGAGAAGCGATATTTATGGCGCCTTTAATCCTGGCATTGGGAGGTTTTTCCTGTTTCTTTTCGCGGGGAAGAAACAGGTGGTCAATTGTGATAGCAATAATTCTTTTGTCAATCGGGACATCAGGCGTCTTAGGGTTATTTGATTTATCCCGCGGTCATGATTTAGGATTCCGGTTTTTTTATGCGGGGCGGGGCGGATGGTTAGGCAATATTTCTGCCTGGCCCTTGATGAAGGTTTTCGGATTTTGGTTTGCTTTAATCATTTTATTATCGCTGATAATAATTTCGGGATTAATTTTCTGGTTTTTCATCCACTCTTCGCGCAAGAAAGGGGAATCGGCCCGAGAGGACGAAGAAGATGAGTTCGGAGCGCTTGAAGAGATTGAGGAGTTGCGCAAGCCGCTTATCCGCAGGGTTTTTGCTCCAAGGTTTCAGGTAAGCAAGGTTGAAGATAAGAAAGAATCCGCGAAGAAAAAAGATGATGAGGGCGAGGAGGAAATCAAAGAACCGGAATCTCTATCGCCCGTCGCCCAACCAGCGATTCAACCGGTTATGGGCAGCGATAGCGCTATTATGGACTGGAAGCTCCCGTCTTTAGATTTGCTGGCGCAGGACAAAGGCATTCCTCAAGCAGGAGATGTCAATACCAATGCAGAGATAATAGAGAAGACCCTTGAGCATTTCGGGATTTCTGTCAAAATGTCGGATATCAATATCGGTCCGACCGTGACCCAATATACCCTGAAACCGGCCGAGGGCGTAAAGCTTTCAAAAATTACCGTCTTGATTAATAATTTGGCGTTAGCCCTGGCTGCTCATCCCATCAGGATTGAGGCCCCTATTCCCGGCAAATCCCTTGTGGGGATAGAGGTCCCCAATAAAAGCAGGACCTTGGTGCGCTTGAGAAATCTTATTGATAACCCTGTTTTTCAGAGCGATCCGTCAACCCTGATGTTCGCAGTCGGCAGAGATGTTGTCGGAGAGACATTTTATGCCAATTTAGGCAAGATGCCTCACCTTTTAGTGGCTGGTTCGACTGGAACAGGAAAGACGATTTGCTTGAGCAGCATCATTCTGAGTTTGCTGTATAAAAATTCGCCCGAGCAGCTGCGGTTAATCCTGATTGACCCGAAAAGAGTGGAATTTTCTAATTATAACGGCCTTCCCCATCTCCTTGGGCCCGTGATATTTGATGTGCAGAAGACATTGAGCATTCTGAAGTGGCTCATTGATGAAATGGAGAGGAGATTTGAGCTTCTTTCAGCTGTCGGGAGCCGGAATGTTGATGAATACAACAGAAAAATAAGGCATAACGGGAAAAAACAGGAAGGGGCGGGAATAATGCCGTATATTATTTTGATAATTGACGAATTGGCGGATTTGATGGCCGCTAAGGGCAGAGATATAGAAGCAGGAATCGTAAGATTGGCCCAGAAAGCAAGGGCGGTGGGGATTCATTTAATCTTAGCCACCCAGAGGCCGTCGGTAGAAGTTATCACCGGCTTGATTAAGGCGAATGTCATTGCTCGTGTTGCCTTTCAAGTTGCTTCTCAAGTTGATTCAAGAACCATATTGGACGCCTCGGGAGCCGAGAAGCTGCTCGGGTTAGGCGATGCGCTGTTTGTTTCAGCCGACTTTTCCAGACCCAAAAGAATCCAGGGCGCTTATGTTTCCAGCAGGGAAATTGAAGAGGTAGTCAGTTTTATCAAGAAACAGAATCACAGAGAAGACGTTGAAGACGAGTTAGCAGCCAGCATAAATAAGGAATTGAAGAGAATGGAGAGCTTCGGAACATTTGGCGGAGGCGGGGGGGAGGCGGAGCTTGACCCGGTTTACATAGAGGCTAAGCAGTTAGTTCTTGAGACGAAAAAGGCCTCGGCCTCGTTCCTGCAGAGGAAATTGAGAATCGGTTATGCCCGCGCAGCGAGATTGCTGGATATGCTTGAGGAAAGGGGGGTGGTGGGGCCAGCTGACGGCGCTAAGCCCAGAGAAGTGTTTATAGATGAGGAAGCGATATTGGGGCAACATCAGAATCAAAGAGCGCCGGAAGAAGCTGGGAGCGAGAATGAATTTGAAATAGGCGAGGCGGATAAGACAGATGAGGCGGATAAGACAGACGAGACAGGCGGAAATGACGAATATCCCCCGGATGATGAGGATGAGGATATTTGATAGATAATCTTCAATTTACAATTTACAATTTACATATTCAAGAATTACATATTATACCTTGACGAATCAAGGTTCTGGCGAAGCCAGGTTCTTATTTACAATAAAATCCCAAATCCAGTTAACAATTAACAATTAACGGTTAATATCACTATGGCTAAAGAAACAAAAAAGACAACGGAAAGGAAGTTTGAGCATGCTGACCTAAAAGCAACTATTGAGGAAATCAAAAAAGAGTTCGGCGAGGGCGCCATTATGCGCTTGCAAGAAGTTGAGGCAGTGGATGTAGATGCGATTTCCACTGGTTCCATATTCTTGGATTCCGCCTTAGGCACCGGAGGATTGCCGAGGGGCAGGATAGTGGAGATTTACGGACCTGAAAGTTCTGGGAAAAGCACTCTGGCTCTGCATTGCGCGGCTGAAGCCCAGAAAAAAGGAGGAGTGGCCGCTTTTATTGACGCAGAGCACGCTTTGGATCCGGAATATGCCAAACGACTTGGGGTTAAGGTTGAAGAATTACTGATTTCCCAGCCCGATTCCGGAGAGCAGGGGCTGCAGATTGTAGAGAGCTTGGTAAGGTCAAATCAAGTAGATTTAATAATCATTGATTCAGTGGCGGCGCTTACGCCGAAAAGGGAAATAGCCGGAGAGATAGGCGACCAGCACATCGGGCTTCAGGCGCGGTTGATGAGCCAAGGATTAAGGAAGTTATCCGGCATCGCCTCAAAATCAAAAACCATTATTATCTTTCTGAATCAGACCAGAATGAAAATCGGCATTCCTTTTGGCAATCCCGAAACCACTCCCGGCGGGCTGGCCTTAAAATTCTACGCTTCAGTAAGAGTCCGCCTGCAAAGGCGGGCGCAAATAAAGCAGGGAGAAGACATAGTCGGGTCCCGCATTAAGGCAAAAATTGTTAAAAACAAAGTAGCCGCTCCGTTCAAGACGGCGGAGTTTGACATATACTATAATGAGGGCATTTCCAATACCGCTGATATTATCAATGCAGGGCTGAAATATGGGGCTATTAAGAAAAGCGGCAGTTGGTTCACTTTTGGCGAAGAAAGATTGGGGCAAGGTATGCCCGGAGCCAAGCAAGCGCTGAAAGACAATAAAGAGCTTATGAAAGGAGTGAGAAAAGCGGTTTTAGACAAAATGAAAGAGGAAGGGGGCTAATTTACAATTTTCAATTTACAATCGTAATTTACGAAAACAATTTCCAATTTACAATAACAAAAAACTGCCTTTCGATAAACTCAAGACAGTTTTTTGTTTCTCGTCTGTTAGAGTTGTTAGGGGCGACCCTGACAAAAATATTCTGTTACTTTTTTGTTGCGGCCAAAAGACCCAGATGGCGGGCTTGTTTTACCGCTTTTGCCATCTTTCTTTGATGAAAACCGCAGAGCCCGGTCTTTTCCCTTGACCTGATTTTTCCAAGACCGGTTAAGAATCTTTTTAATTGGTCGGTTTTCTTGAAATCAATCTCTTTGATGTTTTGTTTGCAGAAAAAGCAGTTCATACTTCAATTAAACAAGTAAACAATTTAACAATTAAACAAATGCTTCGCCAACAACTAAACAGATAAGCGAAATATCTTTAAAATGGGATTTCTTCTATATTGATATCGTCTCCTTCTTCTATGGTCGGGATGTCGCCAGAGGGAGAGCCGTCGTCATCATCTGAATTGCCTTTTTCAGGACCATTGCTCTTGGGGCTGGCGCCTGCTGGCCTTGGCCCGAGCTGGATGTTGTCTGCCACCACTTCGGTTCGGTATTTTTTGGTGCCTGACGGGTCATCCCAGCTCCGCGTGGCTATCTTTCCCTCTATGAAAACCAAGCTTCCTTTTCTAAGATATTGCGACGCTATAGTAGCCAAATTTCTCCAAGCAACGATGTTATGATATTCGGCTTTTTGCTGTTTTTGTCCGGTTTCTTTGTCCGTCCAGATTTGATTGGTCGCCATGCGGAAAGAACATACCGCTTGTCCCGAAGGGAGGTTTCGCAATTCCGGGTCGCTGGTCAGGTTGCCTAATAAAAACGCTTTATTTAAGTTCATTTTTTTTTCTGTTGAAAATTTCCTCTATTTTTTTATCAATATCCTTGAGCTCGACCTTTTGCTCTTTCTCTGATGTTTTTTGGGCCGCATCATCTTCAGCTATCTTTTTTGCCTCTCCTTCCGCGGACGCGGGCGCTCCGCTTCGGCGGGCTGAAGGAGCGTATGATTTCTGCTCCGGGACTTCCATCAAGAGAGAGCGAAGGATTAGCCCCTCTGCTGATACGGTTTTTTGCAATTCAGGGATTTTTTCTCCTTCATAAGAGAAATTAAGGCCAGCGATGACGGCCCCTTTTTCTTTTTTAACCGGATAAGCTAAGGTTCGCTCTTCTGGAGAGCTCGCGGTTAAAATATCGCCCCCGCCTTCCTGAATAAGGCGGCTTATTCTCCCTATTGTTTGTTCTCTTTCTGCCGGTCCTGCCTTGACAGACAAGAGACAGGTTAATTGATATTTCTTAGTCATAGCAATACTTTAACAGGAAAAGATTTTTTGGTCAAGATTTTAAGACCATCTCGCTTTTCTTGGATTTTTGGATTAGAATGAAATTATATGGATACATCTATTTTTAAGGCCTATGATATCCGCGGGTTGTGGCTAAGCCAACTAAACAGGCAGGATGCTTTTGTTATCAGCCGGGCATTTGCGGTTTTTGTCAAAGAACTGTATGCGTCCGAAAATCCGAAGGTTATTGTCGGGTATGATATAAGGGAATCCTCAAAAGAAATTTTTGAGGCAGTGGTTGCCGGCTTATCAGCGGAAAACTGCCGGGCCATAAGCATAGGCCTATGCTCGACGCCTCTGAATTATTTTGCCAATTGGCATTGGCGCGCAGATGCTTCTGTAATGATTACTGCCTCTCATAACCCTAAAGGATATAACGGCTTAAAGCTTTCGTTAAGAGGAGTAATGGCTTTATCTGAAAAAAACGGAGTGGAGGCAATAAAGAGAGCGTCTTTGAACACGGGCAGAGAGGACGATGATTTTAAGGGAGATTATCAGCCCAAAGAAGATGAAGCCATAAAACAATATCTGAATTTTTTGATTGATGCTGCCAAGGGGGTTAATGTTTCAAGATTTAAGATTGCTGTTAATTGCGCCAATGGGATGATAGGGCCTGAATTTAAGAGGTTAGCAGATATATTAAAAATTGATTATCAGGGTATATTTATGGAGCCGGACGGGAGGTTTCCCAATCATGAGCCGAATTCATTGAATGAGCAGGCCATAAGGTCTTTGAGAAATTTGATGGGAAGAGATAAGTTTGATTTCGGGGTAATTTTTGACGGAGATGGAGACCGGATGCTGGTTATGACAGAGAAGGGAGAGCCGATAAGAAATGATTTTTTGATAGGTCTTTTGGGGAGGAGCTTTACGGTTAGTTTGGGCGATAAGAGAATGGTCTGCGATTGCCGGATCAGCAGGGGGGTAAGCGAGTATTTGAGAGAGTCGGGGATAGGGATAGTAAGGTCAAAGGTGGGTTACCCCAATGTCAGAAAATTGATGCGCGAGTTGGATATATTTTTCGGGGGAGAATTGTCGGGCCATTTTTTCTGGAAGGACTTTTCATATTCAGAAAGCGTTCTTTTAACCCTGATTCGTTTGATGGAGATTTTGCAAGAAGAAAAGAGAAATATCAGTGGGCTCATTAAGCCGATGCAGAATTATTTTAATTCTGGAGAATTAAATTTTGAGATTCCTGATAAAGAAGGGACAATGGCAAAACTCAAAGAGGCCTATAAAAAAGAAGACCAATCTTTTTTGGACGGCCTTACCGTAGAGTGCGCTGATTGGTGGTTCAATGCCCGGCTTTCCAATACCGAACCCTTGCTTCGGCTGATAGTAGAAGCCAAGACACGGGAATTGCTTAAAGATAAAATTTCCGAGTTGGAGGGGATGATTAAGAGCTAATATTACGAGGCCCGGTTTCGTAATTCGCTTTTGTGCCCTTCGCCTCTCTCTGTTTTTCCTTTTGCGTTTTACGCTTTACATTTTTAGACCTCTATCACGACCGGGAGTATCATCGGCCGTTTTTTGGTTTTTTGGTAAAGGAAATCGCCGATTTTTTCCCGCAGGTTATTTTTTATAAACGACCAGTTGACCGATTGTCCGGATCCGGTGCTGGCCTCAATGATGCTTACCGTTTTTTTCCGGCTTTGGTAAAGCAGGTTTTTGGAAGTGTCAAGATGAACAAATCCTCTTGAGATGATGTCGGGAGAACTCGCCACTTTGCCGGTCTGACCGTTAACTACGGCGATAATGACAAAAATCCCGTCGTTGGAAAGGGCCCGGCGGTCGCGCAAAACCACGGCCTCAAGGTCTTTTGAGCCCAGCCCGTCTATAAAAACATAACCTGTGTCTGCCTTTTTCTTTTCAATGACCGGCAGGTTTTGTTTGTTGAATCTGATGATATGCCCATTATCCAGGATAAAGATGTTTTTAGCCGGGAAATTGGTTTCCTTGATGACTTTTTCCGCTTCTTTCAGGAGATAGTGGTTCGCATAAACAGGCAGGACATAAGTAGGCCTTATCTGTCTGACCACTTCCTGTATGGCTTCAACATTGTTGTGTCCGCTGACGTGGATGTTCATTATTTCATTATGGATAACATTATCGCATTGGCGGTATAGATTGTCTTTCAGGCGCTGGATAGTCCTCTCATTGCCCGGGATGATGGAAGAGGAGAATATGATGGTGTCTTTTTTGCGCAGTTTTACATACCGATGATTTCCGGTAACGATTCTTGAAAGCACGGCCCGGGCTTCCCCCTGGGCCCCTGTCCCGAGAATAATAACCTTGTTGTCCGGGTAGCTGTCTATTTTTTTGATATCAATCAGAGTATTGTTTGCGTCTTTGATGTATCCCAATTGCTGGGCAATCTTTATGTTCATTTTCATGCTGTAGCCGTCAATGGCTATTTTTTTGCCGAGTTTTTGCGCAAAAGCGATAATATCTCTGGCTCTTTTGACTTGAGTGGCAAAGGTGGCGATAACAATCCTCCCCGGCGCGCTGGTGATGATTTTCCTCAAATTTTCCCACATATCTTCTTCAGTGACGAGAGCCCCCCTGTTTGTCGCGCCCAAACTTTCAACCATCAGGATTGTCGGCTTGGGGAGATTGGCAAGATAGTTATAAGATATGGTTTTTTTGCTTGATGTCTCTGTGCCCAATGTCCAATCGCCCATATGAAGGACAATTGCAGCCGGGCTGCCAAGGATGACGCCCATAGAGTCCATAATAGAGTGCTCAACCTCAAAAAATCCCAAATTAAAGCTATTGAGATTTATTTTCTGCTTGGTGTCTTTTATTTGGATGGTTTTTAAGCGCTTTGACGAATCTTTTTTATGGTCTTCCATCCTGCGCTTAATAAGGGCGATAGTCAGGGGCAAACCGACTACCAAAGGAAAACCGAGCTTTTCCAGAAGCAGGGGAGCAGCGCCTATGTGGTCCAGATGCCCGTGAGTGAAAACAACGGCTCGGATGTTTTTTTCTTTGCCTTTGAGATAACTGATGTTCGGGATAATATAGTCAATCCCGGGCATATCCTCTTCCGGAAACTGGATTCCCATATCCACAATCACAATATCGTTTC
>PEYH01000007.1 GCA_002774465.1 Parcubacteria group bacterium CG08_land_8_20_14_0_20_43_9 | reverse complement strand
GCAGTGCCGGCAATTATTTTCATCGCCTGCTCAATGTTATCGGTATTCAAATCAGCCATCTTCCTGCTGGCGATTTCCTTGAGCTGGGCCTTGGTCAGCTTGCCCACTTTCTTAGTATTCGGAGTGCCGGAGCCCTTGCTGGCGCCAATGACTTTCTTAATCAAATCAGAGGCCAGCGGTTGTTTTAATTTGAGATTGTATGTTCTGTCCTCATAGACCGTAACCTCAACCGGTATAATTGAGCCCATCTGCTCCTTGGTCGCATCATTAAACTTCTGGCAAAATTCCCCGATATTCAATCCCTGTGACGCCAAAGCCGGGCCGATCGGAGGAGCCGGATTGGCTTGGCCTGCAGAAATTTGGAGCTTGACAATGGCTTTAATTTTCTTCATATTGGCTGGTTAAATTTTTTTAACTTGCAGGGAGTCAAGCTCAACTGGGGTGTCTCTGCCGAATAAATTAATCATCACCTTTATCTTCCCCTGCTCCTGGTCGAGTTCGGAGACCTTGCCCTCATATTCCTTAAAAGGCCCGTCGGTTATTTTCACCGTGTCTCCTACTGCGATGTTTATGGCGTACTTCGGGGTTTCTTTCTCCACCCTCTGGCTTATCTCTGATATTTCATCAGGGGAAACCGGCACAGGCGTGGTCCCGGCGCCCACAAAGCCCGTAACATTCGGGGTATTCCTGACCACGTACCAGGAATCGTCGGTTACTATCATCTCCACCAAGACATACCCCGGATAAATCTTTTCTTCCGTCGCCTTTCTCTTGCCGCCCTTTATCTTGATTTTTTTTTCCTTCGGCACCAAGACATTGAAAATTTTATCCTCCATCCCGAGCGATTCAACCCTATGCTTCAGGTTCTTGGCTACCGAATCCTCATATCCTGAATAGGTATGAAGCACATACCATTGCCTGGTTTTAGGAATCTTTTGCTTTGGCATAAAGGATTACAAGGCGATTAATGTTTTCAAAAGCGACCCAAACACGAAATCCAATCCACCCAAAAAAATTGCCACTGCTGCTGATATGACGACTACTGTAAGGGCATAGCGGATTGTTTCCTTTCTAGTGGGCCAATTAATCTTTTTAACCTCTGTCCTTACCTGTTTGAGGTAAAGAAAGAGTTTGTGGAGAAACGGAATAGTAGGCATAATTTTTATTATCAAAAAGGTCCTTAAAATCCCCTTAAGGGGGATTCCCTTATATTATCATCTGCCGGATTGATGTCAAGTTAAATATCCAGATTCTTGACATATTTGGCATGGGTCTGGATAAATCGCTTTCTTGCCAAAACCTCTTCGCCCATTAAAACATCAAAAATTCTGTCCGCTTCTTTAGCGTCTTCTATTGATACTTTCAGCAAGGTCCTGTTCGCAGGATTCATAGTGGTTTCCCAGAGCTGGTCGGCATTCATTTCGCCCAAGCCCTTGAACCTTTGGACATTCACGCTCTTGGGCCCTGATTTGCGCATATCTTCAACAATCTCTATTTTGTCCGCCTCATTATAGGCATACTCCATTCTCTTGCCATCCTGGATTTTATAAAGCGGCGGCTGGGCAATGTATAAATACCCTTGCTCTATCACTGGCCTAAGGTGCCTGTAAAACAAAGTAAGCAGAAGGGTCCGAATATGAGCGCCATCCACATCAGCATCTGTCATAATAACAACCCTGTGATAGCGCAGTTTGGAAATGTCAAAGTCCTGGGCAATGGCAGTGCCTAAAGCGATGACCAGGGACTTAATCTCGTCAGAGCCCAACATTCTGTTAAGTTTCGCTCTCTCAACATTCAAAATCTTTCCCCTCAACGGCAGAATGGCTTGAAATCTTCTATCTCTCCCTGATTTCGCGCTTCCCCCGGCAGACGCGCCTTCGACAATAAACAACTCTGATTCGGCTGGCTCTTTTGAAGAACAATCGGCCAACTTGCCGGGCAAGCTCAACCCTTCCAACGCGCCCTTTCTAAGGACTGTCTGGCGAGCTGCTGTGGCTGCCCTTCTGGCCTTGGCAGCCAAAAGGCAATACTGGAGAATGGCCCTGGCGTCCTGGGGATACTGCTCCAGATATTCAGTCAAAGATTCATTAATTGCCATTTCTACTGCGGTTTTCGCCTCCGGATTGCCGAGCTTGGTCTTTGTCTGGCCCTCAAATTGCGGCTCTTTTATCTTGACAGAAATCGCGGCATTAAGGCCGATTCTTACGTCTCTGCCGTCAAGATTCTCTTCGTCTTCTTTCAAATAATTGTTTTTCTTGGCGTAATCATTGAGAACTCGCGTCAAAGCGCTTCTGAATCCGGTCAAATGACTTCCCCCTTCAAGAGTAAAGATATTATTGGCAAAACTTTCTTCATAGCCCTCTTGCTCTTCAGTATACTGAAAGGCCGCCTCCACTAAAATGCCTTCTTTCTCTTTTGAGACGTAAAACGGCGTTTCGTGGATTAAAGCATTGCTCCCTGCCAAATATTTGGTATAAGTGCGCAGCCCGCTTTCAAAATAAAAGGTATAAACAGATTTCTTGTCAGCGCTTTGGTCTTCAAATTTTATTCTTACGCCTTTTGTCAAGTATGCCTGCCGCCTCAAATGGTTCAAGATAGTTTTCTTGTCAAAGGCAATGCTCTTGAAAATTTCCTTGTCTGGCTGGAATACCACGGCCGTTCCGCTTTGTTTGCACTTGCCCTCTTTCTTGACTTTGGCTTTAGGCGTCCCCTTGCAATACTCTTGGGTATACAAAAATCCATCCCGGCAAACCTCCACTCTCATAAAAGAGGAAAGGGCGCAAACAACCGAAACCCCAACTCCATGCAGCCCGCCCGAAACCTGATAAACCTTTTTGCCGAATTTTGCCCCGGCGTGAAGGGTGGTCAGCACGGTTTCCAAAGCAGACACTTTGGTCTGCGGATGAATGTCAACCGGAATGCCCCTGCCATTATCCGTCACCCTGACTTTATTGTCGGGCAAAAGAATTACCTCAATATTGTCCGCATAACCAACCATGGCCTCATCTATGGCGTTATCTAAACACTCCCATATCAAATGATGCAAGCCGTCTGTCCCGGTTGAACCGATATACATTGCCGGCCTTCTCCTGACCGGCTCAAGGCCCTTCAAAACAAAAATGTCTTTTGCCGTATATTCCTGGCTGTCTGTTTTTTTAATATTCTTTAGCATAGATAATTAATCGCTAATTATGATTAATTCGTTTTCCGCACTTCCCATCCGGAATTATCTTCTAATTGCTGAATGATTTTCGCCATCATAGAATCAATTTCCCGGCCAGTCAAAGTCCTGTCTTTTGCCTGAAATATTATATGAAAAGCCAGGTTTTTCTTGCCTTCCGGCAATTCGGGCCCTTCGTAAAGGTCAAACAAATCAACATCCCTGATATGTCTGCTTTCGCCCGCATTGATAACATCCAAAACCTCGCCTACTCTCGTCTCCCCGGGAACCAGCAAAGCAACATCCCGCACTGCAGCCGGGAACTTGGAGATGGGCTCATATTCGCTCTCATCATTGCATTCCCGCACCAAGGCGTCAAAATCAATATTCAGGGCATACACTTCTCTTGTTTGCCGGTCTTTGTTAAAGACAGGGAAATTCAACTTCCCCAAAAACCCGACTTCTCTGTCCCCAATCTTGATTTCCGCCCTTTCGCCCGCTTCCCAAAGATTTGATTCGCCGTCCTCGGGTGTGGCCTGATAATCGTCAAAATAATAATCGCTGATTCCCGCCTTTTCAAACAACGAATCAACAACTCCTTTAAGCACATAAAACGATTCTTCATTCTCTCCGGCCATTATTGCGCTTAACATTTTCTTTTCCATAATCCCCTCTTTTCTTTTGTTAAAAACATTCCCTATCTCAAAAATTTTAATCATCTTTTCGGGATTCAAATTTCTGGAATTATATTGCGCATTTTCATAAAGATTGAGCAATAAGTTCGGCCGGAGATAATAAAATTGTTCTGAAAAAGGATTCTCCAACTCTACCAATTTGCCCTCCATCGCGTCTCCTGCCCTTTTGCTAATAAAAGAATAGCCATAGGTCTCTGAAAAGCCCGCTTCTTTCAAAAAGTCCTTTATCTTCTCCTCCCAGAGAATGTCGTCATTTTTTTTGGCTGGTATCAGGGCCAATCTTGGATAAACTGATTTCAACTTCTCGTACCCATATATCCTTCCTGTCTCCTCGGCAAAATCCTCATTCCCCGCCAAATCCGGCCGCCAGGTTGGAACAGCCACGGTCAAATCCGCCTTTGTCTCGAGCCCCAGAAAATTTAAGATTCTAATAACTTCCTTCTGCCCGATTTTGATGCCCAGGATGCTTTCTATTTTTTCTAAATCCAATTTTAACTTCTTGGGCAAGAGCTTCTTCGGATAAATATCTATCTTGCCTTCAATTATCTTCCCGCCAGCAACTTCCTCTATTAATACAGCCAAACTGTCCAACGCTGTTTCCGCAAAATTCGGATCCGCTCCATGCTCAAACCTGACAGAAGCGTCGGTTTTTAATTTAAGACCTTGCGAACTCAAGCGAACCATCACCGGCTCAAAATTAGCCGATTCAATGAATATATCTTTTGTGTTTTCGTCTATGGCAGCGCTTTTCCCGCCCTTAATGCCGGCAATCGCCAAAATCTTTTTAGAATCGGCAATGACAAGATTTTTTTTATCCAGCTTATATTTCTTATCGTCCAAAGCATCAATGCTCTCCCCTGCTTTGGCCCTCCTTACAACAATCTTTTTGCCGCTGATTTTGCCCAAATCAAAAGCGTGAAGCGGTTGGCCGAGTTCAAGCATTACATAGTTGGCCGCGTCTACAACATTGTTAATCGGCTCAAGCCCGCAAGTTCTCAACCTTTCCCGAATACGTTTCGGCGAAACGCCGATTTTCACGCCAGAAATAATTCTTCCCATATACCTCGGACAATCATTATTATTTTTTATTTCAACCTGAATAAAATCCTTAATATTATCTTTATTATTCTCCTTAACTTTTGATTTTGGACTTTTAATTTTTAACTTAGTGAAGGCGGAGCATTCACGACTTATGCCAAAATGCGACAGACAGTCAGTCCCCCTGTCCGGCGTCACGTTTATGTCCAAAGCCCAATCCTTGCCCGCTCTCTTCACTTCTTCAACCTCAAAACTGCGAAGCGTCAAAAGTTCCGCCAATTTCTTTGGCGCCGGTAATTTATCTTTGAAAAATGATTGTAGCCAATCGTAGGAAAACAACATATCGCTTTGCTCAAATTAAAAATTAAAATTGCTCCAAGAATCTTAAATCCCCTTTATACAACAGCCGGATATCGTCAATTTTGTATTTCATCATGGCAAGACGGTCTAGTCCCATGCCAAAGGCAAATCCCTGCCACTCTCTGGGATTAAGCCCTGCTGACTTAAAAACCTGCGGATGCACCATGCCGGCTCCGGCCATCTCCAACCACCCCCTTTTTGAGCAAACGCTGCAGCCCTTACCCTTGCAAACCACGCATTGGACATCAACTTCAAAGCTGGGTTCTGTGAACGGAAAAAAGCTCGGCCTTAACCGTATTCCAACATTTTGCTTAAAAAACATTTCAAAAAACTTCTCCATAATCGCCTTCAAGTTGGCGGCGCTTATCTCTTTGTCCACCATCAGCCCTTCTGCCTGATAAAAATTAATTTCGTGCGAGGCATCTGTGGCTTCATAGCGGAAAGTTCTGCCCGGCACAATAATCCTTAATGGCGGATTGTGTTTTTCCATATATCTTACCTGCACCGGACTGGTATGCGTTCTCAACAACAACCTCTGGGATTTTGTGTTTATTTTTGACTTTGGATTTTGGACCTTGGACTCATTCTGGCGGAGCCAGAATGTATCCCACATATCTCTTGCCGGATGATTTGCCGGAATATTCAAAGCATCAAAATTATACCACTCGGTTTCCACCTCCGGCCCCTCCACCACTGAAAATCCGAGCCGTTCAAAAATGTCTTCCACCTCTTTTTTTACCTTTGTAATCGGATGAATATGCCCTATTGATATTTTATGACCCGGACGACTGATGTCCATCTGTTTTTTTGATTTTCCTTTTTCAATTACTGCGCTAATCGCTTTTTTCTTGATTTCAATTTTTTGCTCCAATTCCTGTTTAATTTGATTGGCTGATTTCCCGACCGCTTTTCTCTTCTGTTCCTGAATATCTTTCAGAGAACGCAAAATCCGGGTAATCTCCCCGTCTTTTCCCAAGTATTTTCGGAAAACCTTTTTTATTTCTTCGCTATTTTGAGCTGAAACCAATTCTTTTTCCGCCCGGTTTTTGATATTTTCTAAGTTCTCCATTTCGCTTTATTATGCTTTTATTGTACCGCAAAATCGGGCTTAAATCAAATAAAAAAAACCGCGGATATCCACAGCTAAAACGAGTAAGGGGGCCAAGTCAGACATCTGTCCTGACTGGGAAGAACCCGACAAGTCCTCCAGTCCAACCGGACATACCGGCCCGGCTGAAGTGCCTCGTTGAGCGAGATGGGCACCTCGGAGATCGGACTGTCCCAACAACAATCCGAATTCGGATCCTTCTTCGCCGACCGCCGCATCCTCCCGAGACGAACGAAACGAAGCCACCCCCCTACGGCCCATACGGCGCCGAGAAGCGCCACAAAGACCATCACCACTCCAAGCACTCCTGCCACTCCCATTGGTCCCTCCTCAGGTCAGGACCTAAGTCCAAAGACCTTCTGTTTGATGTTAATATTATATCATACTATCTCTTTTTTGTCCAGCCATTAGGCGATTTCCCGACCATAAAACAAAATTACGAGACCCGGTCTCGTAATTTGTATATTTGTGTGTATATTAAAAAACTTAGGCGGTGTGGATTTCCGCAAGTTGGAACCTTTTACTACCTCTATTGAACCAAAAATGAGGAAATTACGCAAATTATACAGAAAAAATCCAAAATGGTTTGAAGTGCCAAAATTTGCGATTAAGGTTTATTAAGATTTTACTAAGTCAGAAAATAGATTTTTGAATCCAGTAGTATTTAGCCAGTAATTATTCGGATTTTTCTTTAGATATTTCTTAATCTCTTTTCTTTGAGTTTTTAATTTGTCGCCAGCTTTGCTATTAGATAAAAGTATGTTTGAATAACTACCATCTAAGAAAGAAATATAAGAGATATCCAGAGTTTTTTCTTTAAGATTCAATATTTCAATTAATTCTGAAATCTGTTTGTCTTGCCCACCGCCGGAAGTGTTGAGATGCTTTGCCTCAACTAAAAATATCTTATTTTTATACTTAATAATCAAATCCAATTTTTTACCTTGCTTTTTGGCTTTAATTTTTATATCCAGATTTTCTTGGACCTTTTTAACGCTGAAGACTTTAGAAAATTGAGCAACGCATTTATTAGATTTATTAAAATCTTCCCAATTTTTAACTTCTTTAAATCCCAAATTCTTCAATATTGAGATAAGCTTCAATTCGCCGCATTTCCCTTTTTTGCGAGATGAATTAGAGTCTAATATTGCTTGAATCCATTCTTCTGGGATTAGATCGCTTAATAATCTTCTAGAAAAGTATCTTTGAGTAATTTTCTTTATTAAATCCAAATCTTTTTTGACTGCGTCTAAGGTATTATCGCAGGCATTAACAAAACAGATAAATTCGGAACAATTAGAAAATTCTGATAAGGATTTTTGCAGTTCTTCAAAATATTTATTAATTGTTTTAGGATTTTCTTTTTTCTTTTGAAGCATTTTGATTGTAGTTAAAATTTCTTTAATTTCTTTTGTATTTTTGATGTATTTTTCTAAATTTGAACTTTTTTTATCAAAAATATAAAAACTATCTAAAGAAGACTCTGGATTTTCTTGAGATATTTTAAAGTAGCATTGATTGTTTTGAATGTTTTTGTTCATAAAGATAATTCAAGAGTTTATAAGTAAAATCGAAGGAAATTCTTTTGCGGCCATTGTCGCGAAAATTAGTCAGAAAGAACGAAAAATATTTTTTTCTGTTTTTATTTAGTTCCTGATTAAACTTTTGTATTAATTTTTTTTGTTCTCCAATGGATATTTCTTGACCAAAAATTATATGCGCCATATTTCGAGAAGTGTTTTTGCCAACAAGACCTAAAATATTATATTCTCTTATATCTTCAAGTTGTATCTTTTTTCCGTTCTTGCTGTCAATGGCTCTTAATAATAAAATATTTCTTTCCAAAAGGCTTTTGATATTTTCGTGGATATGATAATTCTTTATCTCTTTTATGTTCTGGAGAGCCATTTTGGCTTCGTAGTTTCCAGATTTTAAGGAATCTTCAGTCAACCGGAAAATTTCCAAGTAGTTTTTGGCGTTCTTAACTTGATTGATAAAATTTCCGCCTAATTGCCAGCCAAATTTTCTTTCTATAATAAAATTAATTTTTTCTTTTTCTGGGAATATGGTAATTGATATTTTATTTTTATCCTCGAAGCCATTTTTTTTATAGTAAAAGGAGATAACATTATAGGTTGTATCGTCAAAAACCTGTTGTGAAAAAACATTTAATTTAACAATTTTGAATTTTTCAAAAAATAGATTTCTGATTTTTTTTGAGTTTTCGGCGCAAAGAAAATTTAACGGAACAATCAAGATTCCTTCTTCAGAATCAAGAATTGAATATACGGA
>PEYH01000001.1:2409-2891 GCA_002774465.1 Parcubacteria group bacterium CG08_land_8_20_14_0_20_43_9 | reverse complement strand
AGTTTCCGCTCGAAAAAGGTTCGCGCAAAGTGTATGATTACAGCACTCTTCTTAAAAGCAAAAATCGTCCTGAGTTTATCGAAGGGCGATTTTTGCTTTCTGTATCTGTCTTAATATTGCCTTAAATTAAATGCTCAAAACTTCTATATGACTGTAATGAGCCCCAAAATCCAGGGCCTCTTGCTTGGAGGGGAACCAAATGTCCACCTGCCGCGCCTTTCTGGGATGCATCCTGTCTTCCACAACAAAGACCTTGTCTCCATAGATTTCCGGGATTCTCACCTCTGTGCCAAAGGGGAGAAAATTGGCGGCCACTACTCCATCGCGCACCCATCCGCCAGAAGCGGTTATATACGGGTCATCGTCTGTCTCTGTCGGACAGGAAGAATAAGCAGTGATAATCACTTTGATTATATTCGAGTCCGTTGAGTTTTGCGATGGCAATGTCCCTGCTAAATAGTGCTCGCTATTAGAAAAAACGC
>PEYH01000001.1:0-2390 GCA_002774465.1 Parcubacteria group bacterium CG08_land_8_20_14_0_20_43_9 | reverse complement strand
CAAAGAAACCTCTGACTCAAAATAATCATCGGGCAAAGAATTGTCCTGATAAGCGGCCAAGGCGCCGGACAGGGAAAAAATTACCCCGCCGACAATCCCCCAGATAATAAAAAATTCAATGTATCCTTGAATTTTTGTTTTCATATATTTGGTTATCTTTCCGAAACCTGCCTATATCATATCATTTTTACCCCCTTCTTGTCAAGGGTTTTGGGGTATTTCTGCGTGAGGCCTAATTAGTATTCTAATTTTAAATCTAGTTTATCAGCGATTAGCTGAATCCATTTTTCGTGGCGGTCAACTTTATGTCCGAGCATTACCATTTCTTGAAAATATGTGTCCGCTTTTTTAGCGTAAGCGTCAACCGAGGTTAACAAATTATTAAAATCGTCTTTGGTAGAAAGATTGCTTACCGCCTCTTTTAAGTCCTGCTTTGTGGCAAATACTTCCACGAGTTTTTCTATATCTTTATCCTCAAGCATATTCTAATTATATGTTTTATTTATAAAAAGTGTCAAGCGGAGTTTATAATATTGCTATAATCAGAGGATGGGAGGACAGGGATTTTTATTTTTTAAGTATCTTTACGATTTCGCTCGAACTCATTTTATGCGAAATTCCTGAAAAAGAGAAGTGCCGCGCCTGCGGCGCGGCTTGACTCGCCCCGCGACTCCGCCCGCCTGACGGCGGCGCAAGAGAACGGAGTCGCTCCCACCCCAAGCCCGCCTTCGGCGAGCAGGCAGTCGGGGAAAAAGTTTCCTCCCCTCAAACTCCCTTCCACTTTTTCCCCAACTGCGAATGATAGCGTTTTTTGTTTCAGAGGTTGGTAGAGAGAAAAGGTTGAAAATCAGAAGTAAATCTGATTTCAAACTTTTCTGTTTTGAAAATTTTGCCGTTGCGAAGAGTTATCTTTAACGTGAGCCCGCGCTTGGTATCTTCTGAAAAATTCTGGTCAAAAACAAAGTTTCCCAATCTATAAACAATGTAGCCGCCGTTGTATTCTTCGATTTCCTGAACCACGTGCGGGTGGTGACCGATAATAATATCCGCTCCAACGTCAATAAGGGCGCGGGCGAGCGCTTGTTCTCTCGGATGAGATTTTGTTTGGTATTCTTCGCCCCAATGCCACAATAAGACAACTATATCAACTTCGTTGCGGACTTTAGCAATTGAATCTTTGATATTTTCAAACATTGACGTGCTCACGCCGCTTTGCGTTTCGGTCGCCCATAAGGATTGCGGGTATAAATTGGTGTAAGCGAAAAAGGCGATTTTGACGCCGCGGACTTCCGTGATGTGTGGGGCGTTGGCTTCTTCAAAATTATGGCCAGCGCCAATAGCCGCAATGCCTGCTTCTGTTAAAGTTTCTACCGTATCCGACAAAGCGACGCGTCCGTAATCAAGTATGTGGTTGTTGGCGGCCGAAAAAATATCAAAGCCGGAATATAAAAGACCCTCGACTGCTCGAGGGTCTGCCCGGAAGGAATAAATACTTCCTTGGTTGACGCCCCCTGAAGAAATCGGTCCCTCAAGGTTTCCTATGGTTAAGTCCGCACTTCTTAAAAAATCGGCCGTTTTCAAAAAAGGATATTTCCAGTCATTTTTTCTCGCCATAATATCTCCCACCATTCTTGAAAGCATAATATCGCCGACAAAAAGAATATTTATTTCTGAATCTCCATTGTTCAGCAAATCATTTTTAATACCCCAAAATCCGCTGACATAGCCGGTGGTAAAATCACGGTTGTAACTAAAATCGCCGGTATTGAAGATTTGCAAGTCAACGTGATGATTTGCGCTTCGCGCTTCAAGAAAAGACATCAAAGCCACGAGGGCTTGCGTGGAGTCGGCTTCAACCAGTCCGCCGAATTGGGAAGTTACGGCACTCAAAACGTTGGCGGAAAGATGGTCAAGCGGCGTTGCTTGCGCCTCGGACAAATAGTGCGAGAAATCCACACTTCCGACGATAAAAACATCGTCTCTGGCAACCTCTGCAAGAACTTCACCGAACGCTCCTGCGGTTTTGTTGTTGATGTTTGAGCGGAAAACCAGCGGCACTACGTGGGCTTCAGGAAAAATTTTACTTATCAGTAAAAGTTGAGAGTCAATGGAGTGTTCGCGGTCAAAAGGCGTTTCGTCATGAGTAACAAAACCGGAGTTTTCCAGTTTTTCTATAATTTCCAAATCCGGCTTTATTTCGGCAAAGGGCGTTACAAACACAGCGTTGGAAACGTTTATTTGGCCCCGACCTCTGTCAACATGATCCGGTCCGAGAATAATAAAAGTTTTAACTTCGCGGGTATTTTTGAGTTTGGCGTAAAATTTCGCCAACAGTGGGATTGTTGTCGGGACGTGGTGCGGAACTATGCCGCCAAGCGCCAAATCCAAGT
>PEYH01000049.1 GCA_002774465.1 Parcubacteria group bacterium CG08_land_8_20_14_0_20_43_9 | reverse complement strand
ACAACAATTATTCCCTCCCAAGCAACCGCAATCAGGGTCCTCTGCCAAGGTGCAGTGCGGGGGGCAATTCTGGTCGCACTGGCCATTGGTTTGGCAGGTCGGCGCGGGCGGGCAATCGCTGTCAGTGGTAAAATCGCATATTGCATCAGGACAGCAGCTATTCCCCCCAAGACAACCGCAGTCCGGGTCTTGGCTGACATCGCAATTTGACGGGCAATGATTGTTGCAGCCATCTGGCTTACATGGCTCGGGTGTACCGCCCACTTCTATGATGATACCTGTGCCCGCTTGATCCATTGCCGAAAATATACACTTAAAGGTGATGAGTTTTTTTCCGCTTGATGCGTAGATATGGTCAAAAGAATAAGAACAGCTTCCAGCATCATGAGGGTCATTAGGGTCGGGAGTATCAGTCCAAACACAATTAGGGTCGCGGTGACAGTCGTCTGCTCTACATTCTAAAATTTTCTCCAATCCATCGCCGAAATTAATTACACACATAGTGTCTTCTATATTAACCTCCGCTGTTATTGTGACCACATCGCCCACCGCAGGATACAAAAAAGAAGAATCTAAGTTAACCGTAACAAAACCTCCGGTATCCGTGGCGGCAAAAACCGCATTTTGAGCAAAAAACACTCCCCAAAAAAGCAGTATAAAAGAGATGATCTTTTTTGCCATTTCCCTAAAAGATTTACAGCTTGACGAAAATCGCTGCCCAATGGTAAGTGCCGGCATCAAGCTCTTTGATTAACTTAAAACCCATAAATTTCACCATTTGATGGGCCTCTTCTAAAGAGATTCTTTTTTCTTCTGGCCCGAAAGGAGAGTCCGGATTCCAGTCAATAACAACCAGATTCCCCTCTCTTTTCAGCGCTCTTTTCGCTTCTTTGAAAAAAGCGTCTTTGTCTTCTATTTGAAATAAAGTGTTGGCTATCATTACCAAATCCAAGGACTCGTCTTTCAGGGTTGAGCCCTTTGGCTCCTCTAAATCGCCTTGAATTGTTTTAATATTCGGCAAGCCCATGGCTTTGGCTCTTCCTCTCAAAGCGGAAAGCGGCTCTTCCTGAATGTCCAAAGCATAAACCATTCCTTTGGGCACTCTTCTTGCCAAAGCAATGGCAAACCCGCCCGGCCCGCAGCCGAATTCGGCCGTATGCCAGTCCTGACTCATTGGAATCTGCTCCACTATTTTTTCCGGCTCCAAAAAACTGACCATATCTAAAAAACTAATGTTATAACTTTATCAACGAAACTACTTTGTCTCCCTCGTCCAAGCGCATTATCCTGACTCCCTGCGTCGCCCTGCCGAGAGCGGATATTTCTTTGGCCGTAGTTCTTAAAACCTGGCCCTTTTTTGAAATAAATATCAGCTCTTCGTCGCCCTTTACGATTTCCGCCTTAACCAAGTCCCCTGTTTTTGAAGTAAGCTTGGCAGTCATAATCCCGGTTCCGCTCCGGCTCTGCTGGCGGTAGGTGGAAACCCCGCTCCTTTTCCCGTACCCTTTGCCGGTTACTATCAAAATATAGTCCTTTAACTGCTCTTTCCCGATAATCTCCATCCCAATCACTTCATCATCTTTTTTAAGGCGCATCCCCTTGTTCCCGGCTGCCCCTCTTTGCATCGGCCTTATCTGCTCCTCCTTAAATCTAATGGACTGGGCGTCTTTGCTGACTAAAATTATTTCGCTTTTTCCGCCTGTTTTTTCCACTGACCTTAACGAATCGCCTTTTTTCAACCGAATGGCTATCAGCCCGGCGCTTCTTAGGTTGCGGAACTCTTCCAAGGCAGTCCTTTTTATTATACCACTCTTGGTGGCCATAACTAAGTATTTTACATTATCGCTGTCGTCTTTCTTGCCGAGAGACAAAACAGCCAAAATCTTATCATCCGGGCTGATTTCCATAAAATTAACCAAGGCCCTGCCTTTGGAAATTCTCGTGCCTGACGGGACTTCATAAGCGGACATGGCAAACACCTTGCCTGAATCGGTGAAAACCAATAATTTATCAAGGGTGTTTGCCAGGAAAAAGTGTTCCACAAAATCATCGTCCTGCGTCTTAATGCCGGCAATGCCTTTCCCGCCCCTCTTTTGAATCTTGTAAGAAGACGGGCTGACCCTCTTGATGTATCCTTTGTTAGTTAAAGTAATCAGGACCTCTTCCTCCGGCACCAAATCCTCTTCGGAAATCTCTTTTTCTTTCTTTATATATATCTTAGTCCGGCGCGCGTCAGGATATGTTTCCTTCAATTCTTTAAGTTCTTTCTTGACCACTGCCTTAACTTTTGCCGGGCTTTTGGCAACGCTGGAGAGTTCTGTTATTTTCGCCTGTATCTCTTTGAGTTCTTCTTCTATTTTCTGCCTTTCAAGCCGGGCCAAAGCGGAAAGCTTGGTTTCCAGAATGGCTTCTGCCTGAATATCGGTCAGTTTGAATTTTTTCTTTAAATTGTTTTTGGCGTCATCCCTGTTTTTGGACTTCTTGATTGTCTCTATAACCTGGTCAATCTTGGCTAAGCATTTCGCCAAGCCCAAAAGGATATGCTCCCTTTCTTTGGCTCTGGCCAAATCAAACTTGGTTCTCCTCAAAACAACCTCCTGGCGGTGCTGGAGAAAATAGCCGAGAACCTCGGGCAAAGACAAAACCTTGGGCTGGATGCCGTCAACCAGCGCCAGCATATTAAGATGAAATTTCTTCTGCAAATCAGTGGCTTTGTATAAATAATTCAGGATTTTTTGGGGAAAGGCCTCTTTCCTTAATTCTATTACTATTCTGATGCCTTCCCGGTCCGATTCGTCTCTGGCGTCTTTAACTCCCTTAATTTTTTTGTCCTGAATCAACTTGGCTATTTGGGTCACCAAAACCGACTTATTGACCTGATAAGGAATCTCGCTGATAATAATTTTCCAACCCCCGTTTTTTTCCTCAACAATCTCTGCTTTACCCCTGATTAAAATAGGCCCCCTGCCTTGAGCATAAGCAGAGATAATGTCTTTTTGATTGAAAATAATGCCCCCGGTCGGAAAATCAGGACCCTTGATGAATTGAAATAAATCCTCGGTCGCGGCTTCGGGATTATCAATCAGATATATGGCCGCGTCGCAGGCCTCTGTCAAATTATGGGGCGGAATGCTGGTAGCCATACCCACTGCGATTCCCAAAGAACCGTTCAGTAAAAGCTGGGGCAAGGGCGAAGGCAAAACACTCGGCTCTTTTCTGGTGGCGTCATAATTGTCTATAAAATCAACCGTGTCTTTGTTGATGTCTCTCAACATCTCCTGCCCTGCCCGCGAAAGACGGCACTCTGTATATCTTTGAGCGGCCGGAGGGTCCGCATCGATTGAGTTATGGACAAATACTCCGGCGGACAAAGCAAAGTTATGCCAGGGCTCAACCGTTATATCATAAACATCTTCTCTCTTGCGAAGCATTTTAATTCTTGCCACCTTATGATTGTAGCTCTGGGCTTCCTCAATCATCTCGGAAAAATCATTAAAATAATTTAAAACGTTTTCTATTTTTGGGATAGAAGCGCTCCTCTCGCCGGCTTTATAAATTCCGTTCTTTAAATTCCAATCATCTGATAATCTATGAATAAAATCCCAATCATTCTCAATCGGCTGATACGCCATTTCATAACCCTCAAGATTCAAATCCTCCGCTCCATTATAATTCTTAACATATAGCGGCATCAAAGAATCTCCAGTTTTCAAATCTTCGGCGCATCTATAGCTGCCATCCCTCATCATAAAGCGGTGGTCTAATGTGCATCTAATTTTTTCTCCGTTGTCTAACGTTATCTCCAAAATCTTTTCCTTTTTTCTGGTTAATCTGGCTTTCTCAATTTCTGCTATCTCTATTTTCTTGCTTTCATAGTTAAGCGAAAATCCCCAATGCCTTTTTCCGCTCTTTTGTTCTTCGATTAACTCCTTAAAGCTTAGATTCCGTCCATCGCAAAGCCGGATTTTAGTATCTTCTGTAAAGCAACCGAAATTGCCTTGCCCCTTTACCAGCATATATCTCAAGGAAAAATCCTGGGCCATTCTGACCAAAGAATCATAAACCGCAGCATCGCTGTGGGGATGGTATCGGCCGAGCACTGCGCCGACCACGGTGGCCGACTTCCTGAATCTGGCGTTGTAATAAAGGCCTTCTTCTCCCATGGCGTAAAGAATTCTCCTGTGAACCGGCTTCAAGCCGTCCCTGACATCTGGCAGGGCTCGGGAAACAATGACCGACATAGCATAATCAATGTAGCTCTCTTTCATTTCCTCGCTAATCTCTCTCGGCCTGACATAGCCAACGCTATTCAATTCTTTATCATCGCCCGCGCTGTCGGTTTTCTTCTTTTTGTCGTCCTTTTCTGGTTGTGATTTTGGTTTTGGCATAATATACAAAATTATTCGCTAAAATTGACTTCTTCAAAAGACGGCAGATTAAGCTGCCGCCCAAAACTCCGAAAATCAAATGACTTAAATCTCAAAGAAACCGCTAAAAGGAAGGCGACCACAAAAATCAATCCTATGACTGCCACCGATACCCATAGGACTATTTTTCTTTTTCCCAAAGGCAATGATTGAAGTTTCTCTAAGAGTTTCATTTTATTACGGCTTTAAAACCACAATCTTCATTTCGTCGGGCAGACCCAATTGCTTTATTTTGAACGACGGCTGCGCTTCAATGTTCTCCTGCCCCATAATTTTAAGAAAGCTCGCCACCTCCTTTAAATCCACTTTCAAGCCCGGCAATTTATAATGCATTGGCAGAACTATCTTGGGCTCTATCTGGTTAATAATCTTGGAAGCGCCCGCGCCGTCAATGGTGTAATGGCCGCCTATCGGAATCATCAATATGTCAACATCCCCTATCGCCTCACTCTGTTCGGGAGTAAGTTCGTTTTGGTTAAAGTCGCCCAAGTGGCATACCTTGATGCCTTCCGCCTCGATGACATAAATCGTAGTCCCCCCCAAATCCTCTTTGCCCGCGTTTCCGTGGGAAGCGGGAATGCCTCGCACGAAAATGCCTCCTGATTCATATTCTCCGGGTCCGTCAACCAGCAGAAAATCCCCCTTAATTGCCTCGCTGTTATTATGGTCGGCGTGCTGATGAGTGATTAACAAAACATCTGCCGCAAGAGGCGGCAGTTTTAAGCCGATATAATCCGGGGAAAACGGGTCTATAACAATCGTTTTTTTCTCATTCTGGTTCAGGGGCACCCTTATTTCAAAACACGACTGGCCGTGCCAAAGTATCTCCATTTTATTGATAATAATATTTAATATTTCTAAGTCTTCCATAAATTATAACATTTCTTAGAATTAAACTCAACGCCAAAAGCCATAACCTAAAACCTAAAACAAAAAAGCCAAAAACACAGTATAAAAATTAAAAATTTTTGGTTTTAATTTGTAGTTTTGGATTTCGGATTTTGGGTTTTTAACTTTTAACTTTGGACTTTGGACTTTTAACTTCCTCTTGCCTTATCTAAAATCTTATGCTACCCTTTAATTTACTATGACTAAAACGATTGAAAAAACGGTTCAGGCAAAAAACGATTTGCAAAATATCCTTACTCCCCCGAAAAAAGGACAAACCATAGAAGGCAAAATGATCGACGCCGGCCGTTTTGCCGTTTATATTGACCTTGGTCCGGTCGGCGTAGGCGTAATTTACGGAAAAGAATATTATGCGGCCAAGGATATTATAAAACAGCTGAAAGCAGGGGCTGATGTCAAAGCCAAGGTAGTGGAAGTAGATAACGAAGACGGCTATCTGGAGCTTTCTCTTACTGATGCGCAAAGAGAAATAAGCTGGGAAACCCTCAAGGAGATTGAATTGGGCTCCCAATCGGTTACGGTCAATATCGCCGGCGCAAACAAGGGCGGACTGTTGGCAGAAATGGAAGGCATTAAAGGATTCCTCCCCTTGTCCCAGCTCTCAATCAAAAATTATCCCCGGGTTAAGGACGGCGATTCAAACGAAATTCTCAAACACCTGCAGAAATTAGTGGGCCAGCAATTGGAAGTGAAAATCATAGATGTTTCCCCGCAGGAAAACAAGCTCATCTTTTCTGAAAAAGCGGTAACCTCAAAAGCCATAAACGAACTCTTGAGGCAATACAAACCCGGAGACATAGTGGAAGGAAAAATTACCGGAATCGCTGATTTCGGGGCATTTATAAAATTCCCGTTGATGGAAGAAGATGAGGCAGAAGCAGGAGGGGCGGAACAGGGAAAGGTCCAGGCCGAAGGGCTTATCCATATATCGGAGCTGGACTGGCAGTTGATAGACAATGTCTCTGATGTGGTCAAGGTGGGGGAAGTGATTAAGGCGAAAATTACTGATGTTTCTCAAGACGGCAGAGTGTCTTTATCTCTGAAAGCTCTGAAAGAAGACCCGTGGAAAGACATAGACAAAAAATACCAAAAAGGCGCTGTTGTGGAAGGAGAAGTGGTGAAAATAAATCAATTAGGGGCTTTTGTTGAAATAGAGCCCAAGATTCGGGGGCTGGTTCATCTCTCGGAGTTTGACCGCCAAAATAGGGCTAAGACAAATCTCCAAAAGGGCAAAAAATATAAATTTGAAATTATTGCCCTTGACCCGGACGCTCATCGAATGGGCCTGCGGATAAAAAACGATTAGAACAACAATCTAATTCCTGTTCAAGAACAGACCGCAATGAAAAAAGCGATGCAAAACTTAGGAAAGAACTTTTTTGTTATCGTGTTGATTTTCTTGGGCATATCAGCGGTTTTTACCCTGTTCTCCCCTTCTTCCGTTGATAAAAAAGAAATCTCCATAAGCCAGCTGGGCCAGGAAATAATGCAGGAAAAAGTTAAGGAATTGGCTGTAAGCGGCAATGATATCCATATCACCTATAGCGATAATACCCAAGCCCAGGCCAGAAAAGAAGCAGAATTGGCCCTTTCAGAATCGTTGGCTAATTACGGCGTGACAAAGGAAAAACTGGAAAAAGTAAATGTGGTTGTGCGCGAGCCAAAAGCAGGATGGGGCCAAATCGGCTCAATCCTATTATTTGTTGTGCCGTTGTTGTTTTTCGGATTATTCTTCTGGTCCTTTGCCAGACAAGCTAAAATGGGGGCAATGCAAACATTTAATTTCTCCAAGGCGCGAGCCCGCATCTTCGGGGCAGAGGGCCATCCGAAACAGAAAATTAATTTTCAGGATGTAGCCGGGCTGGAAGAGGCGAAAGAGGAATTGCAGGAAATCGTTGAATTTTTGAAAACCCCGAAAAAGTTCCTTGATATGGGAGCAAAGATTCCCAGAGGGGTTTTGCTGTTAGGTCCTCCGGGATGCGGGAAATGTGTTATCGGAGAAACCAAAGTAATAACCAATAAGGGATTTGTAAAAATCAGCGATATGCCAAAATATTTCACCGTAGAGGAGAAAGGGGCTGTCCAGGGTTGTAAAATATTTACTGCTGATTTTCAATGTCCTGCAGTAAGCCCCAAAGCGCCTTCACATTGGTTTGATTTAGGCATACAGAGAACAACTAAAATCTCTTCTCAACTTGGCATAGAGATAGAAGGAACGCCCGAACATCCGGTAGCAATTTTAAATAAAGAAAGTGGCGATTTCCAGTTCAAACGATTAGACCAAATTCGTAAGGGAGATGTTCTCATAGTCAATTATAATCATCAGGTCTTTGGCAACTACCGCATTCTGCCTGACTCGGAGACCGCCTATATCTTGGGGCTCCTCACGGGAGACGGGGGTCTTTCCATTAAGGATAGAATCTATTTTTCAAACGAAGATGCGCAACTTGTAAATTTCGTCAAAACTTATTTCCGAACGCATTTCGGAGTTGTGTTGAAAAGATGCTCTTCAAGGGAATATGATTGGCTCATAGCTAACCAAAAAGTCAAACAGACCCTTAAAAATTACGGCGTAGACGAAAGCTACGCAAATGGGAAAAAGGTTCCCGACAGCATAATGATGGGGCCTAAAAAATTCCAAATAGATTTTATCAAGGGGCTCTTTGATACTGATGGATATGTTAATGCCAAATACGGCGTAATCCAGTTATCATCTGCCAGTAAGGAGCTGATGGAGCAGACGCATGCTCTCCTGTTAAATCTGGGCGTAATCAACAGAATCCATCCTAAAAGGAAAAAGTACAATAATAAACTCCAATATTATATTGAAATTTCCGGGGACTTTCTAAGAATCTTCGCTAAAGAAATCGGCTTCGGATTAAAAACAAAACAAAACAAATTGAAGAAAACCCTTAGTAAGGCCTCGAATACTAATATAAATTTGGTACCCTATCAAAAAAAGCGCCTAAAGGTCTTGTGGGAATATTTTAAATCCGAAAATAAAAATTTAAATCGCGCCTTTTATCACGGCATTAAAATCAAAAATATCTACAGATATATCGACGGGACCCGAAATCCATCAAAGCGCTCTTTGGGAAATCTCCTTGTTTTTCTATCTTCAATAACTCCCAAGATAAAAAGATTGCCGGAATATAAATATCTTTATCAACTTAGCGCTAATAACTTCTTCTTCACTCCGGTCATAAAAATAACAAAAAATCATAAAAATCGCGTTTATGATTTCACTGTTCCTAAAACGCATTCTTTCGTGGCAAACGGAATTATCAATCATAATACCCTCTTGGCAAGGGCGACGGCGGGCGAAAGCAACGTGCCGTTCTTCTCGGTCGCCGGCTCGGAATTCATAGAATTGTTTGTGGGAGTGGGAAGCGGGAGGGTCAGGTCTTTATTTCAGGACGCAAAAAAACATAACAAAGCCATTATTTTCATTGACGAGCTGGATGCTATTGGCAGAACCAGAGGGATTGGCATTGGCGGAGGCCATGATGAGAGAGAACAAACCCTGAATCAGATATTGGTTGAAATGGACGGGTTTGAAAGGGACGCCAAAACCATTGTCATCGCCGCAAGCAACAGCCTGATATTTTGGACCCTGCCCTGTTAAGGCCGGGCCGGTTTGACAGACAGGTTATTTTGACTCTGCCGAGCATAGAGGACCGGGAAGCCATCCTGAAAATCCATGCCCGCGGAAAACCTTTGGCGAAAAACGCCAATCTTAGGGAAATTGCCGAAAGAACGCCCGGCTTTTCCGGAGCTGACTTGGAAAATCTCTTGAACGAAGCGGCCATCTTGGCAGCCAGGAGGAATAAAAAGCAGGTTGACCAGAGCGAGCTGACTGAATCAATTGAAAAAGTCCTGCTCGGGCCGGAGAGAAAAAGCCACATATTGTCTCCGAGAGAAAAGAAAATCTCCGCTTATCATGAAGCCGGCCATGCTTTGGTGGCGTCTTTCACTGATAAGGGAGAACCGGTAAGAAAAATTTCTATTGTTTCCAGAGGTCTGGCGGCCGGATACACCATTAAATCGCCGGTGGAAGAAAAGAGCATCAAGGGGAAATCTGATTTCCTGTCAGACATAGCCACTTTGCTTGGCGGGTATTTTGCAGAGAAGATAAAGTTCAAAGAGGTAAGCACCGGCGCCAGCAATGATTTGAAAATCGCCTCTGACTTAGCGCGAAAATTAGTCAAAGATTACGGGATGTCAGAAAAGCTCGGGCCTATTGTTTTTGGAGAAAGAAACGAACTCCAATTCCTGGGCAAGGAATTCGGGGAGGACAGAAATTATTCTGAAAAAATCGCCCAAAAAATAGACGAAGAAGTAGCGAAGGTAATCAAACAGGCGGCTAATCAGGCAATCAAAATTTTGAAGGCAAAAAATAATCTTTTGGAAAAACTATCAAAGGAATTAATAAAGAAAGAAACGCTGGAAAGGGAAGAGCTTGAAAAAATCCTCAAAATCGACAGAAAGAAAAGGCAAGAGAAATCGGGCATGTAGCTCAGCGGTAGAGCGCTTGACTTATAATCAAGTGGCCCCAGGTTCGAACCCTGGCATGCCCATTGCCAAAGGACGATTAGCTCAGTTGGTTAGAGCGCTTCGTTTACATCGAAGAGGCCGCAGGTTCGAGCCCTGCATCGTCCACTCTTTAGCGTAATTTGGGGGCGGGCGTGGCGCATATGAAAACTATTTATGAAGATGAAAACATTATAGTTTTAGACAAACCGGCAGGAATTGCTGTTTTTTCAGACAATAATTCCGGGCTGATGTCTGCATTAACGCAATCTAACCCTGAACTTAAAAATGTCGGCAAGTCCCCGAGATACGGCCTAATCCACCGGTTAGATAAAGACACATCCGGGCTGCTGCTATTGGCGAAAAATAATCAGGCCTTGTCTTTTTTCCAAAAACAATTTAGAACAAGAGGGGTGCAGAAAAAATATATTGCCTTGGTCTGGGGGAAAATCAAAGGAAGCGAAGGCGTTATCCAGTCCCTGATTAACAGGGATAAAGATGGCAAAAAACAAAGGGCCTATCCTTGTTTGGGTCCCCTCGCCCGGAAAACAGGTTCAAGAATAGCCGAAACCAGCTGGCGCAAAATAAAAGAGTATGATAAATATACTTTAATAGAGGCCTTGCCCAAAACAGGACGAAGGCATCAAATACGAGTTCATCTTGCCTATATGGGCCATCCTGTGGCAGGAGACAAGCTTTATTTTTTCAAAAATCAGCCAGTGCCCAAGGGTCTAAACAGACATTTTCTTCATGCCAGCGGGATAACGATTAAATTAATGGAGAGAGGAGAAAAGATATTCGCCTCTCCTTTGCCCGAGGACTTAAAACAAGTATTAAAAAACTTATGACCCAAGAAAACGAATCAGCAACAAATAATCAGGATGGTCAAGAACAAAAACAGGGGCAAGAGGCAAGCTCTATTCCAGATGTCCGCCCCGGGGATACGATTAAGGTTTATCAGGTTATTCCTGACACCGGGTCTTCAAAACACGGACAAGAGAAAGAGAAAATTCAAATATTTGAAGGCGTTGTTCTGGCGAAAAGACGCGGCAAGGAAATCGGCGCCACCATTACTGTCAGAAAAATTATAGACAGAATCGGAGTGGAGAGAATTTTCCCTCTTTATTCCCCGACAATTAAAAAAATAGAAATAATCAGAAGGGGGAAGACGAAGAGAGCCAAGCTTTTCTATCTCCGCCGGGCAAGCGGCAGAAAAGCGCGCTTAAAAGCAAAAGAATTTATACCAGAGATTTCTATGGAAGAGACGCCAACGCCAGATGAAAACGGAGGAGTCCCGGCGCAAGCGCCGGAGAACAAAGAGAATAATCTGGAAAACAAAGAAAACAGCGCTACTGATTAAGGGCCGAGGTGGAGGAATAGGCAGACTCGCATCTTTGAGGGGGATGTGCCAGCGATGGCGTGTGGGTTCAACTCCCACCCTCGGCACCAGAATAGAACTCGTCGGTTTTGAACCAACGGCGGAGTGGGCGGCGCAAAGCGCCGCCCACTGGTTTCCCCCCATTTTTCCAAACGAATTTGGTGCGCCGCCTTCGGCGGGACGGATTGTTTTTTTGCCAAGAAGCAGGTGCGAGCCAAAGATTTCTTTGGTACAGACCTTTTTTGCAAAAAGGTCTGAATCAGAAGCAGTTTTGTCCAATGATTGAGCGTCTTTTAGCCAGTTTTGGAAAAGTGCGAGCCAATCATTCTGCTTGTGTGAAAAAGTAGAGATTTCTTCTTCGAGCGACTTCTTTTCGGAAAGCAGTTTAGCTTTTTGTAAACAGTAGTCTGGCTGGTCAATTACTTGGTCAAGATAACCCATGAGAAGTCGCTCTAACTTTTCCGACAAAGAAAAAATCTTTTTCTTTTTTTCTTCCACACACGCAGACAAAGACGGGGCGGAATTTTTGTAGTCTTGCAAAGCAAGACGATTCAATTCCTCCGCCCAGTCTTTGGGCAAAGAAACTTTTTTGATTAAGGATGATAACTGCTCGTCCAATTTTTCCGAACGAAGCGACATTTCTTTGCACTTCATTACTTTAGATTTTTTCGTGCAACGATAATATGTGTATTTGTGAACATTGCCATTTTTCTGTCGCTTCGTTTTGTTTTCAGTAGTTATCATCATTCCACATGAAGCACAGGAAATAAGTCCGCAGAAAGGTTGAGGTTCATTTTTCGGTTTACGCTCTGGCTGACCGCGAAACTTCAACATTTCCTGTGCTTCATCAAAAAGTTTCTTTGAAATGATTGGCTCGTGCTTTCCTTCGTGGATTTCACCGCCATATTTGAATAGTCCGATATAGAAAGGATTGGAAAGAATAAAAGACGCTTTGGTTTTTGAGATTCTCTTTCCGGTTCTAGTGGTAACGCCGGATTTCGCCAAAAAATTTGATACATCTTCCAGTCGCATATTTCCTTTTACATATTTCTCGAAAGCCAAGCGCACAATACGAGATTTTTTCTTTTCCACCACGATTGTTTTTGTCCGTGAATCGTTAAGATACCCCACTGGCGCTTGGCTTGGGAATATGCCCATTCTGACTTTTTGGCGAAGTCCGCGTTTCGTATTTTCGGAAAGAGAATCCACATAGTATTTGCTTTGACCAAAAGCCATATTGAGCATAAACTTGCCTTGACTACTCGAATCACACCAAAAAGTCGGGAACTTGAGGCTCGCAAGTTTCCCTGTGTCGAGGAGATAAATAATCTGTCCGCCGTCCACCGAATTGCGGGCGAGCCGATCGGGATTCCATGCGAGGATATTTCCGCCGAAAGTTTCAATTTCTTTCATCATTTTGTTAAACAACGGACGACCCGGAACTTTAGCAGATTGTTTTTCTATTATTTCGGCGGAAATTTCAATACCTTCCCGAACAGCGTATTCCCGCAATTCGGTGAGTTGCGCTTCAATACTCAAAACTTGCTTGTCCTCGACATCAGTGGACTTGCGAGCATACAAAAAGAATTTTTGTGGAGATATATTGTTCATAGTGTTCA
>PEYH01000023.1:9541-25627 GCA_002774465.1 Parcubacteria group bacterium CG08_land_8_20_14_0_20_43_9 | reverse complement strand
AGCCGCCAGTTCTTTGGCCCTATCTTGAGTCAGTGTGGTTTTAGGGTTATCAAGCATCCTTTCTAAAACCTCTTTGGCTTTTACTATTTCATCAAAATTGGAAATCGCGGCCGGAGAAAATTCTTTTCCGTATTTTGCCAATATCTTGATAAAAATTTTATCCGCATCAATCAATGCCAACTTATAATTCAATTCTCCCTTGCTTTCCAAGCGGTCCTGCACCCTTTCCCAATCAGTTCTTTCTACTCTCCCGGCCCTCAATTCCCCTGTTTCAGCCTCTGCGGGCTCCACCGCTTCCCGGCTCATCACGTTTTCCTTGCCTGCGCCTGCTGAAAAATCATCAAAAGAATCCCTTGCTTCCTGTTCTTTGAGCTTCTGCTTCAATAACTGCTTTTTGTCTTTAACTGCCAAGGGCCCGTAGTGTTTTCTCCAATATTTGTAATCCCGCCAGTCGCTGATAAGCAAATGGTCGAGATAACTGGTAGTAAACAAAAAATATATTATCCCTCCCAAAAGCAAAAAAGAAAAAATTATAAAGACAATTTTGAGCGGCAAAAGCGCTCTCTGCAGTTCCGGAGAAATAATGATATTAAGAATGTCTTGGAGCAATTTCATTTTCAAAAAAGTTAGCGGCGCTGAAAAGCGATTCCTCTTGGAAATGCGGAGCAATGAATTGGAGGCCGACCGCTAAACCGCCGGCTTCTCCGGCCGGGATTGAAATTGCCGGCAGCCCGGCCAGATTGGCGGGAACTGTCAACAAATCGGTCAGATACATCGCTAAGGGGTCATTGAGCCGCTCCCCGAGCTTAAAGGGCAAGGTGGGCAAGGTTGGGGTTAAAATCAAGTCCACCTTTTTGAACGCCGCTCTGAAATCTTCAATAATTTTTGTCCTTACTTTCTGGGCCCGCAGATAATAGGCATCGTAATAGCCGGCCGACAAAATATAGGTTCCGAGCATTATTCTCCGCCTGACCTCTTCCCCTAAATATTCTCCCCTTGTGTTCAAATAAACATCCAGCAACTCGTCTCCTGATTTTGACATCCCGTACCTTATCCCGTCATAACGCGCCAAATTGCTGGAGACCTCTGCCGGCGTGATAATATAATAGCAGGAAACCCCGTACCCGACATGGGGCAGGCTGATATTTTCTATCTTGATGCCCTTGCCGGCCAATTTCTTAATTGAACCTTCTAAAATATCCCTCACTTCTTTTTGGATTCCCCGGCCAGAGCATTCTTCGGGCAAACCAATCTTCAGATTCTTTATTTCTTTTGGGGCTTCCTCAAGCTCTCTGCCCGTTTCGCAGCTGGTGGAATCCATTTTATCCCTCCCTTTTATTATATCAAATAAAATCTTGGCGTCTTCAATATTTTTTGCCAAAGGCCCGATTTGATCCAATGACGAAGCCATAGCAATCAATCCGTATCTGGAAACGACTCCATAAGTTGGTTTCATGCCCACTATCCCGCAAATAGAAGCTGGCTGACGAACGGAACCAGCCGTGTCAGAGCCAAGCGCGCAAAGGCACATATCAGCGGAAACAGCGGCGGCCGAGCCGGAAGAAGAACCGCCGGGCGCATAATCCGGATTATTTGGGTTCTGCGTCAAGCCGTAAGCCGAGTGCTCGCCTGAAGCCCCCATAGCGAATTCATCCATATTGGTCTTGCCTATTATAATGGCTCCTTCTCTCTTGAGTTTTTCTACAACTGTGGCATCATACGGAGCGATATAATTATCCAAAACTTTTGACCCGGCGGTAGTTCGCTTGCCCTTAACCAAAATATTGTCCTTGACAGCCACAGGAACCCCGGCTAAAGCCGGCAATTTCTCTTTCCTGCTTATCAGCGCATCAATCTCTCCCGCTGCAGCCAGCGCCTCTTTGTCAAAAACAGACATAAAGGCATTGATGGTTTTATCGTTCTTGGTTATGTTCCCAAGATAAGCGCCAATCATCTCTTCACAGGAAAATTCTTTTTCTCCCAACCCCTGCGCAAGTTTTTTAATGGTCAGGGAAGATAAATCCATAATTAAAAAATAGGTTTTACTTTTACAAACCTGCCTTTTTTACGAGGAGCTGCCTCAATGAGCCGGTCTGCCAAATCATCTCCGGAAGATTTTGTTTCATCTAAGCGAGTGATATTTTTCAAATTAACAGAGTGACTGGTTGGAGCGACACCATCAACATCCACTTCCTTGAGTTTGTCAATATATTCCAAAATGGCTGAAAGGTCTTTTTGAAAACCTTCCAGCTCTTTATCGCTAAAATTAATTCTTGCCAACTCTGCTATATGCTTAACTTGTTTTAGGCCAATCATAAATAAAATTATGCCTGCTCGCCCGGCTGGCGAGGCGGTTCAAATTCCTCTTTCTCGGACAAAACATCTTCAAGCTGGTCCAGGTTTTCCAAAACCATTCCCGCGCCCCTGACCACGGCTGTCATCGGGTCTTCAATTATTTTTGTCGGCATTTTGGTTTCTTTTGAAATTAGCTCGTCCAAACCGCGAAGCATAGAACCGCCTCCGGCCAAAAAGATTCCCCGAGCCATTATATCTGCCACCAATTCCGGCGGAGTGGCTTCTATTGTGTCTTTTATGGCGCTTACAATCTGCTTCACTGATTTCTGCAAAGCAGCCCTGATGCTGTCTTCGCTCACCATCACTTCCTCGGGCAATCCGGTAATCAGATTTCTCCCCCTGATTGGCATTTCCTCCTTGCCGTTTTTGCCGGCCTTTGCCCCTTTGACAGGATAAACGGACCCGATTTTAATCTTGACTTTTTCGGCCGTGCGCAAACCAATCAGCAAGCGGTATTCTTCCTGGCTGAAATCTATAATATCCTGGTCCAGCTTATCGCCGGCAATCTTTAAGCTCTGGGCAAGAACAATGCCTCCGAGGGAGATAACGGCGATATCAGTCGTGCCTCCGCCTATATCAACGATAAAATTTCCTCCTGGTTCCTGAATGGGCAAACGCGCTCCGATAGCTGCGGCAATCGGCTGCTCTATTAAATAGACCTTCTTGGCTCCGGCGTTCTTGGTAGCATCGCGGACTGATTTCTTCTCCACTTCAGTAAGCCCGCAGGGAATACCGATGATTACCCTTGGCCGCGGGAAAACAACCCGGTTCTTATAAGCGCCTTCGATAAAATATTTCAGCATCTGCTCGGCTATCTCAAAATCAGAGATAACGCCCTTGATTAAGGGCCGGCTGGCGACTATATGAGTGGGGGTCCGGCCAACCATTCTTTTGGCCTCCTGACCGATCGCCAAAACCTGACCGGTTTTCTGGTTAATAGCCACTACTGACGGCTCGGTGATGACAATCCCCTCTCCTTTCACATAAGCCAAAGTCGTGGCTGTACCTAAATCAATGGCAATATCTTTTTTCAGTTTAGAAAAAGGATTTAACATAACAGCGGTTAAAAGTCCAAAGTTAAAATTATAAATCGCTTAGAACTTTAATTCTTTAATCTTGACCAGTTTTGATTGTCTCCTCCCCCGTTCTTTAATCTCCACGCTATCCTTGTCCAGCGTCTTTTTGCTTAAAACGACTCTTACGGGAATGCCAATCAAATCCGACTCTATTAATTTTTCCCCGGGCCCAGCATCAATCCTGTCATCGTATAATACTTCAACGCCTGATTTTTGTAAATGGCTGTAAATTTTTTCCGCCTGCGTCTTTATTTTTTTGTCTTTGAGATTTAGGGGCACCAGATGAACCGCGTAAGGCGCCGTTTCTTTGGGCCAAATTATGCCGTCTTTATCGTTATTCGCCTCAACAACAGCGGCCATAAGCCGACCGACGCCAATGCCATAAGAAGCCATTATCACCAGCTTTTTCTTTCCGTCCCTGTCAATAAAAGATAAGTCAAACGGCTCTGAATATTTAGTCCCCAAAGGAAAGATATTCCCGACTTCTATGCCCTTTGACTGTTTAAGAATGGCCTTGCACTTTGGGCATTTGCCTCCCTCTCTATCTTTGGCTATTTCTTTATTCTGGGCAAAATCGCACTTGGAGCAAAAGATAATAGTATCCTCTCCTACTGGAGCAAGGGCTTGAAATTCATGGGTAAAGGAACTGGTAAAACCCTCTCCCGAGGCCTCCACCATTCTGACCGACAACCCGCACCTCTTGAATATTTTCAAATAGCTTTTCGCCACCTTGGAATAATAATTGTGAAAATCCTTTTCATCGGCATGGAAGCTGTATAAGTCCTTCATCGCAAACTCTCTGGTCCGTAAAAGCCCGCCGGTAAATCTCATCTCGTTCCGGAATTTAGTTTGTATCTGGAACAAAGAGAACGGCAGGTCTTTGTAAGAAGAGACTCTGTCTTTGGCTATTTCCGCCACCACTTCCTCGTGGGTCGAGCCAAGGGCAAATTCCCTGCTATGGCTGTCTTTGAGCTTGAACAATGGAGGCGACATTGTGTTCCACCGGCCCGTTTGCTGCCAAACCGTTTTAGGGTGCATCATCGGCAAAAAAACCTCCTGCCCGCCGATAGCCAGCATTTCCTCCCTGATAATCTGGGAAATCTTTTGGTGAACCCTCCAACCCAGGGGCAGGAAGCTATAAGTGCCCGAACAAAGCTGGTCTATAAAATCACCCCGGTATAAAAGCTGATGAGAAATCGCTTCTATGTCATCGGGAATCTTTTTCCTGCTGCGGTAGAAAAGTTTTGATTGAAGCATATTGGTAAAATAAATTATTTTTCTTAAGCGGACCCTCTAAGAAATCAAAACAATATATCTTTGAATTGGATGACGTCTTTGACGGTTATGACAAGGAACAGGGCAATCAGCAGAAACATCCCAAAGGCGTTCACCGCCCTCTCGATTCTGGCCGGCGCCCTTTTCCGGAAAATGGCTTCATAAATCACGAATATCAGCCGACCGCCGTCGGCGGCTGGAATCGGCAAAATATTTATGGCTGCTAAACCAAGAGAAATGGCGGCGATGAAATAAAAAACCTGCCAAGCCCCGCCGGCCATACTCAATTTAGTGAAGGCCAAAATCCCGACTGGGCCGGAAAGCGAAGAAGAGAGGGGCTTTATATCTCTCTCAACAACCGAGGTTTTAATCAAATGCCCCAAGGCGCTGAAGGTAAAATGCCCAAGGTTGAAAGTGTGCAAAACTCCGGAAAACGCTTTTTCCGGCAAGCTTTCATAGGAAAGCCGGCTTACATCTCCGAGTATCACTCCAATGGCCCCGCTGTTCTCCGGAGGATTAACCCTCGGGACAACCTTGACTGTTCTTTCTTCCAAATTATGGGCATCAGCAAGGCGCAAAACAATCTCCTCCCCCCTGTTTCGGTCAATAAAATCGATAAGCGCCTCTGAATCGGCAAATTGTTCTCCATTCCCGGAAAAGACCACATCATACTCTTTTATCCCGGCTTCCTGCGCCGGTGAACCATCCAAAACCCCTGAAATCATCGGGAAAGCGCTCTGCTGTCCGAAAGGGAATTTGTAATTAAAAAATTGGCCTTGAAATGTTTGAAAATTATGGCATCCCAGCAATAGGTAAAATAGGATAATGGCAACCAAGAGATTGGCGCCAATGCCAGCCAAAAGTATGCCGGCTTTGGTTCCGGGCGGCTTGGCTCCGAAACTATCAGTATCTTTCAGCGTTTTTTCTTCGGAGTTCTCGCCGTAAATTTTCACAAAACCGCCGAAAGGAATCCAGTTGACAGAATAAATGACGCCCTTTATTTTTTTTCCCCAAATTCTTGGCGGATAACCGATTCCGAATTCATCCACTCTTACGCCCGCTCTTCTGGCCACCAAAAAATGCCCAAACTCATGAGCCAGAATCACGGAACTGAAAATAATGAGGAAAACAATTATAACTAAAAACATAATTTATTAATTTCCAATTTTCAAATTCCAATTTTCAAATAAATCTCAAGCGCCAATTTTCAAAATTTCGTAGGTTTGAAAATTGAAAAATTGAGACTTCATTGTAAATTGAAAATTGAAAATTGTAAATTATTCTAATATCTCTTTATTTTTATGCTCCTTTAATTCTTCTATTTTCTTGTGGTAATCGTCTATGACCTTTTGCAGTTCATCTTTCGCCCTGAACTTGTCATCTTCCGAGATGGCCTTTTGGTTAAATTGCTCCTGAATTTCCTTCCAAGCGCCATCTCTCCATCGTCTTAGCGCCTGATACGATTCCTCTGCTTTCTGGGAAATCTGCTGAATAAGTTTTTCGCGAAACTCGCCGGTAAGAGGCGGGAGATTAATCCTGATAGTCCGGCCGTCCACTGTCGGGGAAGTCCCTAAGTCGGCCTGCATCAGCGCCTTTTCAATGGCTCCGAGGTATTCGTTTGTCCAGGGTTGAATTAAAATCTGTCTTGGCTCCGGGCAGGAAATGCCGGCCAATTGCTTTATCGGGAGCTTAGAGCCGAAACAGTCAACCACTATATCCTCAACCAAAACCGGACTGGCGATACCGGAACGAATTTGCCGCATTTCCCGCTTAAAAAAATCCACCACCTTATCAAGCTCTGTTTTGAGATTTTCAATAATTTGTTTATACATAAATGTTAATCGCTGACAATTAATTATTGATTGTTGATTATTGATTATCAAATTTTCATAAACAGGACTTCAAGGGCTAACCTCGGATTAGCATTGGTTGTTTTTATAATGAATCTTATTTTTTCTATAATCCTGATAATATTTCTTATTTTTATTTTAGACCAATCAGCGGCTGGAAGGATAAAATGATTTTTATCTTTTCCTAAACTTTCCAATAACAGCTCTCTAAAATAGCTTATCCAAATATCTATCGAGCTATACATTAGTTCGGTATCTTTGGCTAAACTTTCGGCATACTTGAAACGGGTAACCAGAGGCGCTTTGGAAAGTTTCACAAAATCTCCTATCCGTTTCTTTTGCAATTCTGCCAATTCGGGATTTTTATAATATTCAACTGCTAATCCCGGCCTTCCGAAAGATAACCAAGAAATCTCTTCTGCTGTCTTTTTCGGAACATTGCCTTTTTCAAGAGATTCCTTAATATGCTCTCTCTGAATCAGGTCAAATCTCATTAATTGGCACCGGGAAACGATGGTGGAAAGAAGTTGGTCTGCTTGTTCCGCAACTATGATTATAACTGCTTTTCCTTTGGGCTCTTCTAATATCTTTAAAAGCGAACCTTGGGCATCATAAGTCATCGCCCCTGCCCCGTCAATAATCGCCGCTTTATAACCGGAATCGGACGGGGAAAGAGAAAACCCTGATTTTAATTTATCTATTTGATTTATGCGAACAGCTAAATTACCGCTTTTATCGTTTTTGTCGCTATTCTCCGGTGGTTCTGGTTTTAGAACAAGCAAGTCCGGATGAATTCCATTTTCAAAGTTCTTACAGCTAACGCATTTCCCGCAAGGCCTTATGTCGGAATTATGGCAATTCAACAATTTTACAAACTCCATAGCCACAGTCCTTTTCCCGATATTGGACGGCCCGTAAAATAAATAGGCGTGGGCCACCCTATTGTTTTCAATGCTCCTTTTTAGATATTCCCATTGTTCTTTGTGGCCAACTAACAACATAATGAAAAATGTAAAATGAAAAAATAAAAATGACAATTAAAGGTCTAAAATTTTTAATTTTTATCTGTCATTTTTCATTTTTAGTTTTTAATTTTTAATTTTTGTTATTTTTTGCTCATTATGCTTCTCTTATAAACATCCAGATTTTCCAATACTGCTCCGGTCCCTTTAACGACGCAGAAAAATGCCTCGTCTGCCAAGAAACAGGGAACCCCTGTGGCTTTGGCTATCAGCTGGTCAAGATTTCTCAATAATCCTCCTCCTCCCGAAAGCACCATTCCTTTATCCATAATATCAGAGGCCAATTCCGGCGGAGTATCGCGCAAAACCATTTTAATGGCTAAAATGATTTCCTCCAAAACATCCTGAACCGCCTCGCACACCTCATTTGAAGAAACCTTAATGCTCCTTGGCAGGCCGGAAACCAAATCCCTGCCCCTGATTTCAATATATCTTTCTTTTTCTTCAGGAACCGCCGTGCCTACCTTGATTTTCACCTCCTCCGCGGTCTGCTCCCCTACTGCCAAATTGTGCTTTTTCTTCATATACTCGCTTACTGCCATATTCATCTTGTCTCCCGCCATTCTGATGGAATTAAATGTCACGATTCCTCCCAATGATATGACCGCCACTTCGGTCGTCCCCCCTCCTACATCAACAACCATATGGCCGGAACAAGTATGAATGGGAATGCCGGCGCCAATGGCCGCCAAAATCGGCTCTTTGGCGATATAGGCATTCCTCGCTCCGGCCAAAAGGGCCGCCTCAATAACCGCTCTTTTCTCTGTGGAGGTAATGCCAGCCGGGACAGATATTATCAAGTTCGGCTTCAGGAATTGGTATTTCGGCTTTACTTTAGTGATAAAATATTTCAGCATTGCCTCGGTTATCCTGAAATCAGCAATGACCCCGTCTTTAAGGGGCCTGAAAACAGTTATGTTATCGGGGGTCCTGCCTATCATCTCTTTCGCCTCCTGCCCGACGGCCAATATTTTATTCTCGCTTACATCGACCGCTACCACAGACGGCTCGGTCAAAACCACCCCCTTCTTGGGGACAAAAACTAACGAATTGCAGGTGCCTAAGTCTATTCCTATTTTGCGGATAAACATATTCATAAAAAATCCCAATGTCAAAATCCCAATGCCAAAGGAAACTTAAAAATTGAAAGCCAAAAGCCAAAACCACAAATTAAAACCCAAAAGTTTTGACTTTTTGGCTGTGGTTTTTGGTTTTTTGTTTTGAATTTTGGATTTGGACATTTATTTGGCATTTGAATTTTGGATTTTTAATTCTTTACGCGCTTAATGTCAGCTCCGAGCTTCTGCAATCTCTCTTCTATCCTCTCATACCCCCTGTCTATCTGATAGATATTATTTATAACTGTTTCTCCCTTGGCAAGCAATGCTCCGACTATCAAAGAGGCCCCGCCCCGCAAATCAGGAGAATCAACAGTCACCCCCCGGAGAACCGTAGGGCCGTTAACGATGGCCCGATGCGGGTCGGCAAAAATTATCTGCGCCCCCATTTTGTTCAGCTCGTTCAAGTACCGAAGCCGGCCGTCATATAAAGGGTCATGCAGCAGGGTCATTCCTTCTGTCTGGGTAGCCAGCACTCCGAACAAGGGCAGAAGGTCGGTCGGCATCCCGGGATACGGCATTGCCTGGACTTTCCCCATCTTAAAACTCGCCCAGGGCTTTATCCTTACCTTGTCTTTGCCGATAATCTCTAGGGGCAGGCCGAAATCTTTTAACCGCTTCAATGGAAATTCCAAATAAGAAATTTCCACGTTTTCAACCGTAATATCGCTTCTTGTGGCAGCGGCCATTAAAATAAAGGTTCCTGCCTCTATCGGGTCATTAAGAATCTTATGCCTTGCTCCTGAAAGTTTTTTTCTGCCGATAACCGAAAAATTATGAGAACCAAATGCTTTGATGTCGGCCCCCATTTTATTCAAAAATTTGACTAATTCTTGAGTGCTGTAATCGCAATCCGCTGCCTTTATTATTGTCTTCTTGGGAATGGCGCTGGCGAACAAAAGCGCGTTCTCTGTGGCAGTAACGCTGAATTCATTCATAATAACCTCGTCAGCTGGCTTATTCTTAAATTCAAAGCGGAAATATTCTGCTCGTTCAGTCACTTCTTCTCCTATCTTCACCCCCAACTGGGAAAAGGCGTCTAAGTGGGTTGAAATCGACCTAACGCCGATAACACACCCTCCGGGCTGAGCGAATCGCACTCTCTTGCCTCGGACTAATAAAGGTCCCAAGAGCAAGACCGAACCCCTTAGTTTAGAAACAAGTTTCTGGTTGATTTTTTTTGCGTCTAATCGGGACCGTTGCCTGATGCGCAGAGTTCTTTTTTTAATCCAGGAGGTTTCTTTGCCGAGACTGTTCAGGATTTCTATTAAACAAAAAATGTCCTCAATCAAGGGCACATTATCTATAACGCACTCTTGGTCCGTAAGCAAAGTGGCTGCCAAAATAGGAAAACAGGCATTTTTAGCGCCTCTTGCTTCTATTGTCCCTTTCAGATGCCGGCCTCCATGGATTATGAACTGCTCTGCCATAATTAAAACACCTTAACTGTTTTTATCCTATCCTGAAATTAAAAAATTGGCAAGTTTGAAAAGATTGTGTTAGAATTGAATTTAACCAATCCCGGCGCCATAACCGGGACAGAAAAATGACTCATCGTTTCAAGAAAAATCTGTTTCTCCTCATTTGCGCCCTGTTTATCATGGTCGCGCCGATTGTAGTGCTTTATGCTTCAGGCTATCGTTTTGATTTTAAAAATATGAGAATGGTTCAGACCGGCGGACTTTTCTTAAAAATCTCGCTGTCAGGGGCGACAATCTACCTTGACGACAATCCGTATAAAAAAACAAATTTCCTTTTTGACACAGCGCTGATAAGCGGACTTCTGCCTAAAAACTATCGGGTCTCAATCCGAAAAGAAGGATATCACTCTTGGGAAAAAATCCTTCCCGTGGAGGAGGAGATGGTAACAGAGGCAAAGAATATTATTCTTTTTCCGAAAAATCCGCTCTTCAATCTCGCCCTTGAAAATGTTAATGCCTTTTTCCCGGCTCCTGATGAGAAAAAAGCCATCCTTGAATCTTTAATTGATAAAGGGTGGTCTTTTTCGTCTTTTGATTTCCAAAATCAGAGGCGGGAAGAAATTTTAAGCGAATACGATTTGCAAATCCTGACTACTGATAAATCCCTTGTGTCAGCCGAGAAAATTTCGGGCGCAAAGCCGACAAACATTATTTGGTCCGGCGATTCAAAAAAAATTCTTGTTGAACTTGATAAAAAAGGCGACAAACAGTATCTGATAACCGAACCTTCTAACAATAAAGAATTTCTGGCCATTGAATGGGACAAAAAAATCGAAAATATCAGCTTTAATCCGAGCAACCCCGAAGAGATTTTGTTTATTTCCTATGTCTCTGCGGCCACCTCAACAAAGGCGCAAAAGACAGCTCGTCCCTCTGGTTTGTTATCCGCAATTTTCATCATCAAGGGCAACGGCCAAGAAACTGCCCTCGGTTTTTCTGACGCTTCGCTGGAGCAAAACGTTCTGGCTTATGCGGTTGTTGAGGATTATCTTCTCTGGCTGGGGGAATCTGGCTTTATTTATAAAGGAAGCGTTAACGGAGATAAAATATCCCTGGTCGAGATATTGAATGTCAGGCCTATCGCTATCAAGACCTCTGCTAACTACCAAATTATAGCCAAAAATCTGTCAAATATTTTCCTCAAAGAAGACGAAGGGCTCTCCCGCCTCAATCCCGCAGAGCGCATTTTGGAAAAATTCTTTGACTCTGCAAAAGAAATCAAGTTTGCCAAAGATATGAAAAAAATCGCTGTCAATACCGGCCGCCAAATCTGGCTCTATTATTTTGAAGAAGAAAAAGAACAGCCCCAGAAAACCAAGGGAGAAAAGATATTGATTTACAGCTCCCCCCAAGAGATTGTCAATCTTCATTGGCTAAACAATTATTATTTGATATTCCGGGTCAGCGAATCTGTCAAAGTTACAGAAATTGATAACCGTTTTAAGCCGAATTTAACGGAACTGGCAATCTTTCCCAGCCCTGATATTTTTTGGCTGTCTAACAAGCTTTTTGTACTAAGCAATAATAACCTTTTTTCAAGCGAGAATATTTTAAAATAAAAGTCAGCATAAAACCGCCCTCGGGCGGTTTTATGTTTGTCTTGTTTAATATATTCCTACCTCTTTGACCATTGCGGGCCGCGCCTCGCTCTCTTTAATCCAAATTTCTTCCTCTCCCGCATTCTCGGGTCGCGGGTAAGAAACCCGGCTTTTTTAAGCCGCTTCCTGAAATCAGGGTTGAATTTTATAAGCGCCCGCGAAATCCCATGCCTGACTGCTTCTGCCTGCGCATTCTTCCCTCCTCCGGCCACCCTGACAGAGACCCCGAACTTATCCACCAAGTTCATCATTTCCAAAGCTGACAGAATCATCCTTTGCAATCCCGGGCTTGAAAAATATAGCTCGCAGTTCTTATTGTTAACCAAAAATTCCGGCTTGTCCTTGGCAACGAAAAGACGCACCCTGGCAACGGCTGTTTTGCGCCGGCCTACTGCCTCAACATATTTTTCCCCTGTCACAACCTTCTCTGGCAACGATTCTACTCCTGCTTTAACCGCTTTTTGGGGCGTTTTTTTCCTAACCGGCGCCTTAACTAAAACAGCCGCTTTTTTTACTTTTTTCTTGGTTTTTGGCTCTGCTTTTTTGGGCATATTACCTCTATTAACTTTACAATTCTACTTTCAACCGCTTGATCTGCCGGGCTCTTAATTTGTTTTTCGGCAGCATCCCTAAGACCGCCCTTTTCATAACCTCAACCGGATTTTCCTCATAAGCCCTGGACAAAGGCATTTCTTTCAGCCCTCCGGGATATCCGGAGTACCAATAATAGTTCTTCTTCTCTAATTTCTTGCCGGTGAATTTTATCTTTCCAAAGTTGGTGATTACCACGGAGTCGCCGATATCTTTATTGGGAGCAAAGTCCTCTTTATGCTTTCCGCGCAAAAACGCCACGGCCTGTACGGCCACCCTGCCTAACGGCCTTCCTGACGCGTCAATTGTATGGGTCTGCCTCTCCATAGAATAATTACTAATTACTTGCCCGCCTTGGGCGGATTGATTATTATTATTTTTGGGTTTTGGATTTTGGATTTTGGGTTTCTAACAGTTCTATAATCGCCATTTTCGCGCCATCGCTTGCTCTTGACCCCGTTTTAATAATCCTTGTATACCCTCCTTGCCGCTTTTTGTAAAGAGGGGCGATTTTATCCATCAGCTTTTTCACCACCTTAGGAGCAAACAATTTCGCCATCCCCCTTCTCGCAGGCAAATCGCCTTTTTTAGCTTTAGTTATTTCCCTCTCAATAAAAGAGGATAATTCCTTGGCCTTGGCCTCGGTGGTCTCAATTTTTTCTTTCAAAATCAAAGACGAGGCCAGGGTCTTTAATAAGGCCTTCCTGGGACCGGTTTTTCTATGAAATTTTCTGCCCTTAATTCGTTTCCGCATAATTTTACTTTTTCATTTCTATGCCTGATTTTCTGAATGCTTTTTTAATTTCTTGCAAGCCCTTTGGCTCAAGCCCTTCTATTTGTAAAATATCTCCCTCTTTCTTGCGGGCCAACCCGGCAATGCTTTTAATATGCGCGTTAGCCAAGGCGTTGATGAGGCGGGGAGAAAGCTTCAAGTCCTCAAAGCTCCTGGCCTCATCCCCTTCCCTGTCTTTGACTGCTTTGCTTTTGCCCGCTGTTTTCTTGGCCGCGGCTTTTTCTTTTATGAAATTAATTTTCTCCTCAAAAATCAGGTTAAAATGTTTTATCAGGATTTCTGTTGCTTCCATCAGGGCTTGTTCTGGGCTGATAGTGCCGTCGGTTTCTATCTCTAAACTCAAACGCTCAAAATCAGTTCTGTCCCCTACTCTTATATTGTCAACTTTATAACTTACTTTCTGGATCGGCGTATAAATGGCATCCAAACTAATCTGGCCTATCTCCAATTTCTCCTTATCCCGAATCTCCCTCGGTTCGTAACCAATCCCTTTCTGAACCAAAATTTCCATCTCAAAAACCGCTTTTTTATCCGTTAAAGTGGCTATGTGCGAATCCTTATTAACCAATTCCAATTGGGAAGGCAGCTTCAAATCTTTTCCAAGCACCACTTTCTCTCCTTGTATTTTCAGAGTGGCCTGTTGGGATTCGTCAGAATAGAGCTTAAAGCGAAGTTTTTTTAGATTAAGGCAGATAGTGATAACATCTTCCAATACTCCCGGCAAAGTGGCGAATTCGTGCTGAGCGCCTTTAATTTTTACTTGAGCGACGGCCGCTCCTTCCAAAGAGGACAATAAAACCCGGCGCAAAGCATTGCCTAAAGTGATGCCATATCCGGGGTATAGCCCTTCAACGACAAATTTGGCGCGGTTATTCTCTTTTTTGGCAATGATCGGGGCTTTGGGCAACAAAATCATATTTATCCGCCTTCAGCTCCCTCGCCCCCTATTCTGGATGATTTTACACCCGCTTAGGGGACGGGGTTCGCTTGAGCGAAATGAAAAAATAAATTATCTTGAATAGAATTCAAATATTGAGGATATTTCCGCCGGCGGAGCAACTTCTCCCAAATTGGGTATGCCGACAAATTCGCCTTCCATTTTTTCTTTATCCAATTTAAGCCAGCTCGGCGCTTGATACTTCTTGAGGTTTTCGGATAATCTCCCAAACCCCGGCTTCTTGAGAGAATGCGGCCGAATGCTGATTTTATCCCCTTGCCTCAAAGAAAAACTCGGGATATCAACCGATTTTCCGTTGACCAAAAAATGGCCATGAGAAACCAGCTGTCTTGCTTGAGCGCGATTTGGAGCTATGCCCAAACGGAAAACAGCGCTGTCTAACCGACTCTCCAGCTCGTTAACCAAAAGTTCTGCCGGATTTTTCGCTTCCTTGGCGCGGTGCGCCTTCTCTAATACTGCTCTGACATATTTGCTGAACTGCCTTTCCCTAAGGCCATACCACTCCTTCAATTTCTGTTTTTCTTTCAGCTCTTTCCCGTACTCCGACAGGGCCCTGCCCCTTTTCTTCCCGGCGCTCCCGGGAGGATAGGCCTTTTTAATCATCGGGCATTTAGGCGAAAAGCATTTCTCTCCCTTGAGAAATAATTTTCTGTCTGCTCTGCGGCAAATTTTACATTTTGCGTCTTCCATAAAATTTTCTTTGTTCTTGATATTATCGTTTATTATTAAATTAAACTCTCCTCGGCTTAGGCGGCCGGCACCCGTTGTGAGGAATCGGCGTTCTATCTTCTATGGAAACGATATTGACGCCGTGGGCAGCCAAAGCGCGGACCGCTGACTCGCGGCCGCTCCCTATCCCTTTGACTTTGACGTGTATCTTATCTACCCTGAATTTCTGGATATTCTGCGCCATCAACTCTGCCGCCTTGTTAGCGGCATAGGGTGTTCCTTTTTTCGTTCCCTTGAATCCGATTTTGCCGGCGCTAATCCAGCACAAGACATTGCCCAATTCATCGGTAAGCGTCAAAATGGTATTATTGTAGGATGAAGAAATGTAAAGAAAACCGTTTTGTACGCCAAGCTGGCCCGCCTCTCCTGCCGCGGCTCCCTTCTGCATTTTGCTTTCTATGTCTTCTCTTTCCTTAAACAGCTCTTCCGTGCTCTTTTTGATGATTTTTTTCTTTCCCATGTTCCTTCGCCCTCGACTTCGTCGGGGCTTAGTCAAATTAAAAATGAAAAACTAAAAATGAAAAACAACAATGTAAAATTAAAAAATTAAAACTTTTTGGATTTTTATCTGTTATTTTTATTTTTTCGTTTTTCATTTTTCATTTTATTTAGGGGCTGGCGCCGCCTTTCTCCCCGAGCCAACGGTCTTCCGCACATTGCCCCTTACTGTCCTGGAATTTACTCTCGTGGTCTGACCCCGCACCGGCAAATTCTTCTTATGCCTCTGCCCTCTCCAGGCATTAATGTCTTTCAGGCGCTTCACTGCCAGCATTTGAATCTTCCTTACATCTCCTTCCACCTTATACCCGGCATTAATCGCCTCCTGGATAAAGCGCACCTCGTCATTGCTTAATTCTTCCACCTTCTTGTTAAAATCAAGGTTAAGCCCCCGCAAGATTTTCTGGCTTGAAGAACGACCTATGCCGAATATATAGGTTAGGGCAATTTCTATTCTTTTTTTAGGGGGCAAATTTACCCCCGATATCCTCGCCATCTCAAAAAATTAAAAATTAAAAACTAAAAATGAAAAACAACAATGTAAAATTAAAAAATTGAAACTTTTTGGATTTTTATCTGTCATTTTTATTTTTTCGTTTTTCATTTTTCATTTTACTTACCTTGCCTTTGCTTATGCTTTGGGTTTGAACAAACAACATAAATCCGCCCCTTCCTGCGAACAAATTTACACTTGTTGCAAACTTTTTTAACTGATGCGCGAACTTTCATAATATTTGAAATG
>PEYH01000023.1:0-9500 GCA_002774465.1 Parcubacteria group bacterium CG08_land_8_20_14_0_20_43_9 | reverse complement strand
CCGCCTAAGCGGAGCCACGAAATTCTGTTGTTATTTCTTCCTATAAACTATCCGGCCCCTCTCGTCGTCCAGGGATGCCAGTTCCACCACCACGCTGTCTCCCGGCAAAATTTTTATCCTATTAATCCTTAATTTGCCGGCCAAATGGGCAAGCACCCCCTTACCGCTGTCAAGCCTCACCTTAAAAGTAGTGCTCGGCAAAGCCTCTTCAACCACTCCGTCTAATCTATATGTTTGTTTATCCTCGTTCATCAAAATCAATGATAAATAGCATAACATTATTTGAAAAACAGGTCAATAGATTTTATTCCAATATCACGGATATTTTTACCTGGTCAGCCCCCAAAGAGGCCCGCCGCGCCCAAAACGGATTAAAGATTACTTTTGGCTGTTCTTTTAATTCCGGACAAATCCCTATTGAATATCGGACAATCTCTTTCTTGCTGCGTCCCTTAACTATCGCTTTTATTGATTCTGCGTCAATGGCGGAATAAACCTTAGAAGAAACTCCCACTTTGGCGGAAAACTCTCTTAACGACCCGCCCGCTCCAGCAAGGAAGGCTACCTCAATCGATTGACTGACTCTCTCTTTATTATTCGGGATATTATTTGCCAGATATGCGCTGCCGAACTCCAACAAATAATCGGTTTTGGCCATTAATGCCTTGGCTCTTACGCTAATACGGTAAACGAACCTATCAATCTCCTGTCCCTCTTCGGCATTAAGCGAGCCGCTGTCTATTAGCTCGACCTCTATGCTGTCACCAAGTATTCTATAGCCCTCGCCCGCCTCTTCCTGCAAAAATGTCTCTATTCCTTTGCGAGCGCTGGCCAAAAGCTCTTTTTGGGCATTCTCCAGGGCTTCTTTGGTGACTTTCAGAATCGTTTCTTTCCTCCCTCCCTCCATTTTAGAAAACGATTTCCCGTAAACATCATAATATAATTGCGGAGGAGAATAATTCCTTAGACCCGGCACTGAAAAAACACAGGGTTCAATATTGTATTCTTCGCCTGCTTCGCTGGCAATTACCGGAATATCGACAAATCCGCCCATTGGAGCCACAATCTTGGTTTCGGCATGGAACTGACTGGTCGGCTCGCTGGAAGACAAAAACCTGGTATTCTCAACCAAACTGATATTCCGCGTATGCTTGTTATACACCCGGATAATGCCTTTGGCCTTTTCTTCCACCAGCACTTGGGCGGCCGGAAATTCCTTGTTGAAATCCTTTTCTATTTCTATTGATTCAACCGGAATAATGGTTTGGGACAAATCTGAAGGCAGGATAAATTCGCTGGTGGAGGTAGTTATGGCCAAAGACGCTTCCAAAGAGAAATCCTCTGTCTTGGGGGCAAGCTCTATGGTTATGTCTTTGGCGCTTGAAAAAAACCAGCTAACGCCGGCCGCTATTGCCAGGACGATTAAAAATGCCAAAATGCGCGCCCCTGGACGCTTCCTCCTTTTTTTAGGGTTTCTGCTTGCGATTTCTTTCTCCCCGACAATCGAATCAAGGGTTTCGGCCATCTCGGCTGTTTCCTTTTCCTCTGTCTTAGGCAAAACAGCCCTTTCAGGAGTCATCTGGCGGGATTGGCGGCGGGGAGGAATAATATCATAAATTTTCCCTTTCATATTTTCAGTCCAAAACTGCTTTAATTCTTCTTATCCCGGAGCCGATTGACTCTTGTTTTATTATCTTAAAATTACCAAGTCCTCCGGTTGATTCAACATGCGGCCCAACGCAAATCTCTTTAGAAAAATCGCCCGCAGAATAAACGCTTACTGTCTCAGGATATTTTTCCCTGAAAAATGCCAACGCCCCGCTGCCTAATGCCCGTTCCAGTGGCATCTCTTCCTTGTTTATGGGCAAATTCTCTTTAATCTTTTCATTCACCATCTTTTCTATTTCCTCTATCTCTCCCTCACTCAATTTTCTGTCAAGAGAAAAATCAAACCTTAGCCGCTCCGGAGTGATGTCAGAACCCATTTGCCTGATGTTTTCCCCCAACACTTTTCTTAAAGAGGCATGCAAGAGATGGGTGGCGGTATGGAGCTTAATGGCCTCTGGCGAAGAGGCCTCTCCCCCGATTCCTCCGAACTTTTTCTCTGCCCCGGCCCGGGAGATTTCCTGATGCTCTTTCCGCAATTTATAATAATCCTCTATGTTTTTAATTTCCGCTCCGTCGCGCCTCTCCCATCCTTGAGTTATCTCTAAGGGTATGCTGTGGGTAGAATAAAGCTCAAAAGCCATTGCTCCGGTCAGCTCTCCTCCTTGCGCCGATTCTTTCATTTTATCATATATTTTTCTGCCTGCCCTATTCGCTTTTTCAAACTTCTCGGATTCTCGCTGGATAATAGTCATAATCTTCTCTTCATTATGCCCCAACTCCGGATAAATGTCTTTATAATTTTCTACAACCGTCCTAACCAGCTCATAAATCTTATCCTGCTCCAGCCCCAATATCTCTATATTGTTAAAAATCTTTCTTAACAAGCGCCTTAGAATATATCCTCTTTCCACCTTCAGGGGCATTATGCCTTCGCTCATTAAAAAGACCGCGCTTCTGGTATGGTCGGCTATTATTCTCCGCCTTTCTAAATCATCTCCTTCGGCGATAATCCCCATCATCGGTTCAAACAGGTCGGTTTCAAAAACGCTTGCTTTCTTTTGGCAAACAACCGCCAATCTTTCCAGTCCCATCCCCGTATCAACGCCCTTTTGTTTTAAGGGAGACAACTCTCCTGCTTGGTTTTGATAATACTCGTTAAAAACAAGATTCCATATTTCAACAAATCTTCCGCATTGACAATTTGGCAAACATTTTTCTCCCCAATCGCAGGGCTTGCCGGTCAGGTCAAAATGAATTTCCACAGTCGGTCCGCAAGGGCCTTCGTTCCCGGTCGGTCCCCACCAATTGGTTTCTTTGTTAAAAGAAAAAATCCTTTGTCCCGGGATTCCTGTCTCCAATAGAAACTTCCTGCTGTCCGCATCTTCAGGCAAATCCCCCTGCCCGCTGAAAAAAGTGAACCAAAGTTTCTTTTTAGGCAATTGGCATTTTTTTGTCAGGAACTCTGTGGCCATTTCTATGGTCTCTTTTTTGAAATATCCGCCGAAACTGAAATTGCCGAGCATTTCAAAAAAAGTCAGATGGCTCTCGTCGCCTACTTTGTCAATATCAGAAGTCCGGACGCTTTTTTGAATGCTGACGACCCTATTGCCATAAGGCGATTTCTCTCCCAAAAAATACGGCTTAAACTGCTGCATGCCGGCCGTAGTAAAAAGTACCGACTGGTCAGACGGAATCAAAGAAGAAGACGGGACGACTTTGTGCCCCCTTTTTTCAAAAAACTCCAAAAATATTTTTCGCAATCGGGTTGAATCCATTAATAGAGGTTTAACTGAACCTATCGGCAATAACTGAAGCGGCGAACGACTCCGGTTTTATCTTGGCCTCAAAGCCGTTCCCCCTGATAAGACCCACCACCTCCTTAATCATATCCTTGGTGGCGCCGTTAGCGCCCACATCAGCGTGGATATAGCGGAAATCATAAGCCAATGATTGAGGTAATTTTAAGGCCTCCCCCTCTATTCTGTCCCTTAACACTAAAGCGAGCTTGCACGACAACAGCACTTCTTCCAAAATTCTCTGGTGGAGATTGTAGAATTTTCGGTCGCGGTACCTTATTCTTTTCAAAAAGAACCTTCCGCCCGCTCCCTTTCTTAAAATAACGATGGCAATAGGAAAAAATGGCTCTTGGCCAGAAGAGGAATCGCATCCCACGACTATCTCATAGTTATATTTCGGACATTCTTCAATGTATGAGAATATCTCTTTGATAACTTCGCCAAACTCAATCTTTCCTTTAGTGGGATTGTAAAATTTTCCTGCGGTAATGTCTTGCATTCTGTCAATCTTATCAGAATTTGCTTAAAATGGCAATAAATTTTTTGGCGTCCAAAGAAGCGGCGCCCGACAGCAGCCCGTCCATTTTTGCTTTTTCTATAAACTCCAAAGCATTATCGGGGTTAACGCTTCCTCCATAAATAATCCTTACATTATCTCCAGCCAACTTCCCATAAAGTTTGGCGATTATTTTTCTTATCAAAACATCGGCTTGTCTTGCTTTTCCCGCGTCGCAGGCATTCCAGTCCTTCCCCTTGCTTATGGCCCAAATCGGCTCATAGACAATAATTAATTTTGAATTTTGAATTCTGAATTTTGAAATACCTTTTAAGCCAAGCTCTAATTGCCTTTCTAAAACTTCGCCTGTCTTCCCTTCTTTTCTTTCTTTCCCGCTCTCCCCGATGCAAAAAATCGGAATTATGGCATTATCCAGGCACGCTTTGATTTTTTTGTTTATTATCTCATTTGTCTCTCCCAACGCCCTTTTCTCGCTATGCCCGATAATGGCATATTCACAGCCAAATTGTTTTAACATTCTGATTGAAACCTGCCCGGTAAAAGCGCCTTCTTCAGGAAAAGCATCCTGCGCCCCTAATTTAAGAAAGCTCCCCCTCAAAGCGCTTAACCCGGGAATAAAAACAAAAGGCGGGCAGATGACAACTGCCGCCTTCTTACCTTTCGCCCCCTTATCGATGGCGATAAAAAGCTTCTTCGCTTCGGCGAATGTAGAAGGATTGCATTTCCAATTTGCCACAATCAGCGGTCTCATTGTTTAATTGCTTAATTGTTAAATTGTTTGTTTCTTAATGTATTCTGCCGCCTTTTCCGGCTCTACGGCCGATATTTCTATACCGGTTGACATCTCAAAGCCGGCCCAAGTCCCTATTTTCGGCGCAATAACCCAATGCCAGTGGTAATAATCATGGTTCCTTCCGTCGCAAGGCGCGGTCTGGAGAAAAAAATTATAGGGAGGGTTTGCCAAGCCCTTATTCAGCTTTCTCATTGCCACAAAAAAGGCCTCGGCAAGATAATGTTTCTGTTTGTCGCTGATGCACTCGAAATAGGGCAAGTGTTCTTTGGGGACAATGGACATTTCAAAAGCGGTCTTGGAAGCAAAGGGGCAAACAACCAAAAATTCCTTATTCTCAAAAATCAAACGCTCCTTATGCTCCGTGTCCCACTTATTCATCTCACAATGCCCGCATTTCTTATTATGGTCAAAATAATCCTTGGCGCCCGACAAGCTCCTCTTTATTTTCGGGTCTATAACAGGCGCGGCCATAATCTGGGAATGGGGATGAGCCACCGACGCCCCGGCCTCCTTTCCATGATTATGAAAAATAGAAATATAATTTATATGGGGTTCTTTCATCAACTCCACATATCTCTCCTGATAAACGTCAAGAAGTTCTTTTATTTCTTCCAGATTAAACTCCGCAATTTGCTTGGTATGGTGGCGGGTGATGACCACCTCCGCCACTCCGTAAGCGTTCATATAAGAATAGATGCCTCTTTTTCTGATATCTAATCCCTTGCTGTATCTGCTGAACGCCGGGTACTTATTGGGGACAACAACAATCGTCCAATTTTTCGGCAACTTAATTTTCTTCTCATAATCATAAGGGAATATTTCCATCTTGCCTTTCTGCGAAATCAATAATGGCGGCAATTGCGTCTCAATATTGCAAAAGAAACAATCTTTTTCAGGAATCGTTTCTACAATTCTCTGCTCTTTTTTAAACGAATCCGGCTTTCTCGCCCGGCCAGTGGCAATAACCACCCAATCACCGGAAATTAAAGCAAATCGCAATTCTGAAGGAAGCTTTCCTTTTTTGTCCTCTATTTTTGCGTTTTTCGTTTTAAGCTTTTCGTTTGTTGCCATACTGTCCCAATATTAAATCTTTTCTTAATTTTATCATTCCCGTGAACATCCTGATGATGTGCTTAAACTTGACCCGGCTTTCCAAATCATTCACCCACCTAACCGGCATTTCCTTAATCTTATATCCCAATCTTTTTGCCAGGACCAGGCATTCAACATCAAAAATAAAGCCCTCTATTTTCGCTTTTGAAAAAATGTCTTCCGCCGCCTTGGCCGTAAAACCCTTAAACCCGCATTGCGTATCCTCTATGCTCCAAAGTCCGATGATAATTTTTCTGATTAACTTAAAACTGTCTCCGAAAATAACCTTCCTGACCCACGGCTGGGGCGGGTCCAAGACCGCGCCCTTAACATCTCTGGAGCCGATTATCATCTCAAAGCCCTGTTCAAACAATGGCCACATTTTTTCCACTTGGTCAATGGAAGTGGAATTGTCAGAATCGGAAAATAATCTGTATTCCCCTTTTGCTTCAAGCATCCCCTGTTTTACCACTCCTCCCTTGCCCTTGTTTTTTTCATTGTCAACCAACCGCAAATGCGGAATCTCTGATTCCATTTGCCTGACCACTTCCGCGGTTCCATCTTTTGAACCGTCGTTAACCACCAAAATCTCGTAATCATAGGGCTGTCCCTTGAGATACTCGCTGGTAAGGCGAAGGGTTTTGGAGATTCGCCTTTCTTCGTTATATGCCGGAAATACGACTGACAATTTCATAATAAAATAATCATTTAATGATTGTTTGATTATTTTACCATTTTAACATTAAAAAACAAAGAGGGGCGCCTGGGAGGTCCCCTCAATGGAAAGGACCAACAAGCGCCCTTAAAATTTGGCTTCCGAGTCAATGCCCCAGAGCATATAAGACAAAGCCGAAACAAACGTCCGTTTGGAGAGGCCTGCCAAGAAACAAACCGCTCCGGCGATCAGCATCCATATCTCCAGCGTCAGATGGTGAATGCGCAAGCTCCAAGCGATTGCCGCCGAGCACAGGCATATGCTGACTGCCATTTTTGCCCGAAGAACACTGGGTCTTTTCCCGCGCCTGAATGGCAGAAACAACCATGGAAGCGCTCCGGCCGCGAATAGCCCAGCCGGGCCATTCAAGCCATGATGAACCATAAATAATACGGCGCAGGCGATTCCGAACATCACTGACGCCCAAACAAGGAACGGTATACACATCTCTCCTCCCCTCTTCTGCTGATTTGATTATCCTGACTGATTAGGTAAAATCATCCTACCACACTCCGTTAATATGTCAAAAAATTACCAGTCCGGGTCTCGTTGTTTTTTTTGGAAACCAGGTTTCCAAATTGGAAACCTGGTTTCCAATTCTACTAACCAAAACAAAGAGGGGGGGTCGGCTGCTGTATGATTGAATCGCATACAGCCAACTCCCCCCTGAACATACAGCCAACTCCCCCTGAACAGGCCCCTGGAAATGCCAGGTAGAACATTGCATCCAGCGGAGGGCTTCACCTCCCGCGCCGTCCGAAAAGCTTCTGGATAACAGCGTAGGCGAGTAAGCGGATTGGTCCGCGCGTCCACCATTGAATGGACTCTGGGCAGAAACCAATCCAGCCGATCTTCCTCCTGACAGGGGTGAACCCTGCCTTTGCCACAAGCTGACGACACTTCGCAAGATGCAGGAAGGGATTCGCCACCGGGATAACCTTCAGGACATCTCTCGCTGTGAAGACCAAGCTTGCCTGCGCCATGACCTCCTCGCTGTCGAGATAAGCGCCCGGACGGCTGTGGTGAATCACTCTACGGTCCACTTTGATGCCCCGACGGAAGACCACTTGCCACTTCCCATTGGGCAACCACCACAACCGGGCCTTTCTAGTTCTTCGCAATCCGCTCCACAGCGCGCGCCAGAGCGAAATTGCAAGAATTCGGCTCCTTTGTGGCAAACCCAAACGAGAAAGCGACTATCCCGATAGGTCTATTGAGCGCCTCTTTTGGAGGCCCGCCAGCATTACCAAATGCTCCAAATGCTCCCACCACAACCACCTCCCTAAGATTCCCTTTTGAAACCAAACACTCGGTTTGAGGGGTGAATTTGCCCCCCTTGTGCTATTTTTACCTTAACACAGATGTTTATTCTGTCAAGATGCGACTGCCGTTATGAGTGATGGCGATGGTATGTTCAAAATGCGCGGAAAGAGAATCGTCCGCGGTTTGAAGTCCGTATTTATCCGGCGCTTTCCTGATTTTGCCGGTTCCGATGCCAGCCATTGGTTCAAGGCACAAAACCATGCCCTCTTTAAGTTCTTCTCCCTTCCTTCTTTTGCCGTAATTCAAAATCTCCGGCTCTTCGTGCAGGGCCTTGCCGATGCCGTGACCGCAAAGTTCCTTGACAACGCAAAGCCCTCTTTTCTCCAGATACCGCTCAATCGTATTGCCCACATCCCCGAAAGTGTTGCCGGGTCTGGTTTTTTTAATGGCAATGCTCAAACATTTTTTCACTGCCCTTATCAACTGCCATGCCTCCATACTTATCTCTCCGACGGGCACGGTTATCGCCATATCGGAGAAATAACCTTTATATATTATGCCTAAATCCAAAGACAATATATCCCCTTGTTTCAGGGCGTACTCGGAAGGCGCTCCGTGCACGATGACTTCATTGACCGAGGTACAAAGAACTGCCGGGAAGTCATCATATCCCAGAAAAGCCGGCTCTGCTTTGGATTTAAAAATAAACTCTTGAGCGAGCTTGTTTAATTCCTGCGTGGTAATTCCCGGCCTGACTGCCGACTTCACCTGCCTCATAATCTCGGCCAAGATATTCCCGGCCTCGGCCATTATTTTAATTTCTTCCTGCGTCTTTATGGAAATCATTTTGTTGCTTCAAAAACATTGTTAAAAACATCTGCCGGCGCCGGCGAAGCGTCAATCTTCGTTATTTTATATCCCTCTTTTTCCAGGTAATCAACTATGGGGAGAGTCCTTTCTTGGTACTCTCTTAATCTGATTTTTATAATTTCCGGGTCGTCCAATTTTTCTCTTCTAATCAATGACGAGCCATCCAAGGGACATTTTGTAAGTTTCTCGGTTTCTTTGTTGAAAAGAATCGGGTGCCTCATCAACTGACAAATCCGCCTGTGAGAATTGCGCCAAAGACTGTCTTCGGCCTTAAGTTCAAGCAGAATAACCTTGATGTTCTCTTCCCCGTAAAACTCTGCCATCGCGGGCATTATTCCCTTTGTTTCAGGCAGGGTTCTCGGGCTGCCGGCAATAACAATTGATTCGCCTTGCTCGGCCAGTTCTCTGATTCTCTGATTGACCCAAAGGGCCACCAAAGGCGGAGAGCAAAGGATGCCCTCTTCCCACCGTTTCTTTTCAGCCAACAAATCATATTCTTTATCGCCCACCTTTTCAACTTCACCCCTGTCGGCGTTCATCACTTTTTGCTCAATGATTTTGCTTGTTTCAAAATAAAAAAGGCCTAATTTATCAGCCAAAAGCGTTGCCTGCGTGCCTTTGCCCGCTCCCGGCGGACCCAAAATAATAATAATTTGTTGATTGTTGATTTTTGCCATAGATTGTTTCAATCCCATTGAAATTCTTTTTTCTTTTGTTCTAAATCCCAATATCAAAATCCCAATGCCAAAGGAAACTTAAAAATTAAAAGCCAAAAGCCAAAACCACAAATTAAAATCCAAAAGTTTTGACTTTTCGGCCGGGGTTTTGGGTTTTTTGTTTTGGATT
>PEYH01000033.1 GCA_002774465.1 Parcubacteria group bacterium CG08_land_8_20_14_0_20_43_9 | reverse complement strand
TCTTGGGGGCGGTGGCCAGATAAACTGCTCCGTGAGCCAGATTTATCTGGGCTTCCGGCAAGCCGACATACTCAACCGCATGAGCAACTGCTGTTGCCACCTGAATCGCCCGGGGATCGGCGTTGCTGATGTCTTCAGAAGCGAAAATCACCATTCGCCGGGCAATGAATCTCGGGTCTTCGCCTGACTCTATCATCCGAGCCAGCCAATAAAGCGCGGCATCCGGGTCAGAGTCCCTCATGCTTTTGATGAAAGCGGAAATGACATTGTAATGTTCTTCTCCCTTCTTATCGTAGCGCAAGGCGTGCTCTTTCAGGATTGCGGAGACCTCGTCAGCTTTTATCGTTTTCTTATTCTCCGATTTCAAATGGTTAACTATGAATTCCAGCCCGTTCAAACCCACTCTCGCATCTCCATCGGCAAAATTCACCAATCTTTCCAAGGCCTTTTCTTCTATGGTTATGCCCGTCTCCCCAAACCCCCTGGTTCCATCTTTCAAAGCATTTAATATGATGCTTCTCAACGCGTCCGGAGAGAGCGGTTTCAAAATATAGACCGCGGAGCGGGACAAGAGAGGCGAAATTACCGAAAAAGAAGGATTTTCCGTGGTTGCGCCGATAAGGATTATTGTGCCGTTTTCCACATACGGTAAAAACGCATCCTGTTGCGCCTTGTTAAAACGATGAATCTCATCAATGAAAAGAATGGTTCTCTGTTTTTTAAACTTTAATCTTTCCCTGGCTTTTTCAATCTCCTTCCTTACATCGTTTATTCCGGTAACAACAGCGGAAAACTTTACAAAATACGCTTTTGTTTTTTTGGCGATTATTCTTGCCAAGGTTGTTTTACCGGAACCCGAAGGGCCCCAGAATATCAAAGAGGTCAAATTATCGTTCTGGATTGCCCGGCGCAAGGGGCTGTTCTCCCCGACCAGCTCATCCTGCCCGAAAAAACAATCAAAATCCTCCGGCCGAATGCGGTCTGCTAAAGGCGCTTCTCTCCTCAAAGCATCTTCTAAGTTTTTATCAAATAAGTCGTCCATATAATCCAATATCCCATATTTTAAGCATTTCATCAATGAAAAAACCGGGGCAGGCCTTGACTCATTCTTGGTTCTATCCCGGGTTTTTAATATATTTTAATCGGCTTATGCCCGATATTCAACAAAAGCCAAATCAAAGAAAACGCAAACAAGCTTGCCAGAAACACTATCAGCGCCAATAAAATGGTCTCTCTGTTTCTGTTGACTAATTTGATGATTCTTGATAACATACAAAATCAGGTTTTTTATTTTTCATTTTTAGTTTTACGTTCTTAATTTGACTAAGCCGCAGCGAACCCGCCTTGGGCGGGGAGCAAAGGCGAAGGAACGTGTCCAAAACAAAATCTTCTGGCTCAACAAGTTTAGGCAGGGACTCAAGGCCCAAATATCTCGGGGTCAAACTTTATGACGGACAAAAAGTCAAGCCGGGAATGATTATCATCAGGCAAAGGGGAACCAAATATATCCCCGGGAAAAATGTCAAAAGAGGAAACGACGACACTCTTTACGCAAATAAAGAAGGTTTGGTCAAATCCTCAACCAAACGGATAAAAAGATTCAACGGCACTCAAAGAAGGGCGAAAGTAGTTTCAGTGGTGTGAAAAGGTGAATCAATTACTCCTCATGAGGCGCGCCCGGCGCTTCTGGCTCAATAATCAAAGTAATCTTGACCTCTAAATGGTGGTCAAGTATTATTTTCGCCGAAAATTCTCCCAATTCTTTTATCGGCTTTTCCAGAATAATCTGGTCTTTTTTTATCTTAAACCCCGCCTCTTCCAGTTTTTTAACAATCTTAAGGGGAGTAATCGCCTCAAATAACTGCCCCCCAGCGCCTGTTTTAACAAAAAGCTCAAACTCCTGGCCGTCAAGGCTTGAAGCAATCTTTTGGGTCTCCATCAAATGCTCTTCTGCCATCTTTTCCTCTTGCCGCTTTATATCTTTGAGTTCTGCCAACGCTGACTCGATCGCTGGCTTGGCCAGGCCGTTAGGAATCAAAAAATTTCTGGCATAGCCATCTTTGATGGATTTAACTTCATATTTTTTCCCCGTATTTTCAATATCTTTTAAGAGAATTACTTTCATATTATCAATCTTATTAATCTTATCAATCTTAATTATTATACAAAAATTTTAATATTTATTTCAATATCTCTATCGCCTTGTCCAATTGAGGATCGCGGTCATTGCTGTAATCATCTTCCGTTATCTTAACTTCCACATCCGGAGTAAGTCCTTTCTCATTAATCATCTCTCTATCGGGCGTCAGCCAATGGGCCACCGTGACTTTTAGCAAAGCGCCCCCGCGCAAATCTATGGGCTCTTGCACAGAACCCTTGCCAAACGACTGCTCTCCCACTAATTGTACATCATCCCTGTTATCCCGCAAAGCAGCGGCCAAAATTTCCGCCCCGGAAGCAGTCCCTTGATTGATAAGAATAACTGCCGGATAATTCCACAGCGACTCTCTGCCTATCGCCCTATATTCTTTTTCCTCCCTGCCCCCTCCAAAGCTTTCAATGGTGACAACCGTGCCCTTTTTCAGAAACCAGCCAGCCATCATTTGAGCTTCGTGCAACAGGCCTCCGGGATTATTGCGCAAATCAAGAATGATTTTTTTTGCCGGCGAGCTTAATATCTCGGAAACTATTTTGGAAAAATCAGAATCAAGTCCGCTGGAAAATTGATAAACTCTTACCTTGGCTATGTCCCCTTCTATGAGCTCCCACTGAATATTGGGGATTTTTATAACTTCTCTCACTATTTCAAAAACCTTGCTGTCGTTCCATCCCTCGCGGTAAATGGCAAGATTAACTGCCGTCCCTTTGGGCCCGCGGATAAATTTTACCGCCTCGTCTGCAGTAATATCGCGGGAAAAAATATCTCCTATTTTCACGATAATATCGCCGGATAACAATCCGGCCTTTTGCGCAGGCGTGCCTTCAAGCGGAGCCACTACGGTCAGCTCCCCTTTCCTGACTCCTATCTCCATCCCCACTCCCTCAAAGGAGCCGGAGATATCGTCCTTAAAAATTCGGCTGTCTTCCGGGTTAAAAAATACCGTATAAGGATCGCCTAATCCGCTAACCAGCCCGCCAACAGCGCCGTAGAGCATTTCTTGGTAATCAATTTCTCCGGAATAATTTTCCTCAATCTTGTCCCAAACATCCCACAAAAGCGTTAAATCAACGTCATCGGGCAATCCCTCTGGCGGTACGGAGATTTGGTCATAGCCGTACCGATAACCAGCGTTAAAAATTAAAATCCCAATAATAATGACGATTATCGGCGCTAAAATTTTCAAAATAAATAGTTTCTTCATTTTTTTATTTTCTCTGCTAATATTTCCGCTAATCTAACAAACTTCCTGCTTAAAAATTTGAATTGTATAAACATAAATACCGCCAATCCGCAAGCCGATAAAACAAGGTTTAGACCTCTCCATATTAAACTGAATGCTACGCCGACAGCTGAATCGAGCCCGAGAGACCCTACGGCAAACGCTTCAGTGGCCTCCAATGTTCCCAATGATGCCGGCAAAGGGAAGAACCCGGAAAAATCAATCACGCTTCTGACTACGAATAATCGGGTAATATCAAGCCGAACCCCGAGAAAAGCCAGGATGAGCCAGGCAACCGATAGAAGCGCTCCGAATTCAAAAAGGGCTATGATGAAAATTTTCATCAATTCTTTCTTGGGTTTATGAAAGAAATCCTTGATATCATTCTCTATTTCATCCAACGCCCCCATATTGTCCCTTACCACCCTAAGTCTATTTAAGAAAAAACGCTCTGCGATCGTTTTTAATAAACCCCTTTCCGCCGATACTTTTTTCACCCTGCGCATTATCAAAAGGAATGCCAACATCGCCCCGCCAACCAACCCGAGCCCGATAATCTCTGCCATCCAGGACAAATGCATATAAATCAAAAGAAAGAACAGGCCCATAAAAAATACCATGATAATCAGGGAAAATACCATCAACTCGTCTAATATAATGGAGCTTATTATCCTGCTTGTGGAAAGTTTTGTTTCCTGCTTTAAGTAAAGGACTTTTGCCGGCTCCCCGCCGATTAAAGAACAAGGAGTTACATAGCTTATGCTATAACCAATAAGCTTGGCAATCGTCATTTTGGACAATTTTGCGCCGTCTTTCTTGTCCGAACCGACTATCAACCACCATTTATAGCCGCCGATAAGAACAACGCTTGTAAATAAAACCCAAAAAATCAAAAGCGCCTGCCAGGCCTTAAGCATAGATAAAAACGAAACCACGCCCTCAACTCCTACTTCTCTAAGGGTATAGCAAAAAAGAAGCGCTCCCAAGATGAAAAATATCAGAAGCCAAAAACCTTTATGCATATCTTTTAGTTAGCTTCTATTATTATACCCTTTTTGGCTTCCGAAAACAACAAAAATCTGCCTAAAGCGGGATGAGTATTCAAATTTTTGCGCAAACAAAATTTATGTGCTCTATGCGGGGTGAAAATTGTTAAACTAATAAAAAACAGAAATTCCTCAGAATTTCTGCAACAAACAATATGAAAAAATTTTCTTTTACTTTGAATTAAATTCAAAACAAAACCGCCAATTGATTTTTTCGCCCAAAATTCCTTGCGATTTGGTCGCCGAGCCCCGCCAGCTGGCGGGGCGAGGCGAATTTGACAATTCCTCGCTGGTGCCCCGCGGAGGACTCGAACCTCCAACTTTTTGCTTAAAAGGCAACTACTCTACCATTGAGTTAGCGGGGCCGGATAAAATTAAAAATGAAAAATGAAAAAATAAAAATAGAACCCGAAATTGAAAATTTCCTCAAATCCCTTACCTATAAATTACGATTGTGAATTGGAAATTTCCTAAACGCCTTCCTCTTTCAACCTATTTAACAATTCTTTTTGTTTCCTTGTCAATCTTTTCGGAGTGTCAACTCTTGTCTTAACATACAAGTCCCCTCTTCCATAGCCGGAAAATCTCGGTATTCCTTTGCCTGAAATTCTAAACACCTTTCCCGGCTCGGTTCCTGAAGGAATTTTCAAAAATACTTTTTTCCCCTTTTCCAGGACAGGCGCCGCAACATCGTCACCCAAGGCCATTTGGGAAAACAGAACAGGGATTTCCGCAAACAAATCATCCCCTTTTCTATCAAAAATCTTGTGTCTTCTGATAAAAACCCTTACATACAAATCGCCGGCTGACCCGCCCCTTTTCCCGGCCTCTCCTTCGCCCCTGAATTTAAGCACTTGTCCGGAATCCACCCCCGCAGGAACCGCTACCTCTATGTCTTTCTCTCTCTTGATTCTGCCTTCCCCCTTGCAGACATTGCAGGCCCTTTCAGGCGCATTGCCTTCCCCTTGGCAAGCCGGGCAGACAGTATAATGGGTAATGGTGCCAAAAATTGTTTTTCTTATCTCCTGAACTTGACCGTTGCCGCGGCAGGTTTGGCATTCTTTTAATCTGGTCCCGGGTTCAGCCCCACTGCCTCCGCATCTTTCGCAAACTTCATTTTTATAAACAGAGAATACCCGCTTCTGGGAAGACAGGGTTTCTTCCAAATCTATTTCAATATCCATCTGGATATCTTCTCCCCTTTTAATATCCTGCTTTCTTGCCCTCCTGCCTCCGAAGAATTCATCAAAAATATCGCCTAAATTCTCAAAGCCGAATCCGCTCCAATTGCTCCCCTGCTGTTGCGCCTGCTCCCAAAAAGAACCGAAATCAAAATCGGAAAATCCGCTGAACCCGCCTTGCCCGGACATATTGTCAAAAGCAGGGCCAAATTGGTCGTACTGCCGCCTCTTTTCGTTGTCAGACAAAATCCGGTATGCTTCGCTTATTTTCTGAAACTTCTTATTATCTCCTCCTTTGTCAGGATGATGCTGATGCGCCAGCCGGCGGTAGGCCTTCTTGATTTCATCCGGCGAAGCGCTTTTCTCTAACCCTAAAATTTTATAGTAATCTTCAGCCATAAATAAACATAAATAAAATTTAAAATGTAAAACGAAAAAATTAAAATGACAATTAAAAATCTAAAATCTTTAATTTTGGATTGTCATTTTTCATTTTTAGTTTTTAATTTTTATTTTCTTTCGTTTGCCCTTCCTCCGGCTTATCTTTATCGTCCGCCCCTGCTTCCGGCCGCTTCCCGTCTGCCTGCCCTTGCTGGCTTTTATACAAGTCCGCCCCGACTTTCTGAATAGCAGACGAAAGTTCATCGCTGTATCTCCTGATATCCTCTATATTATCACTATCTTTGGCTTTTTTCAATTCAGCGATTTTATCCTCAATATCTTTGACAGAATCAACGGGAATCTTATCTTTGGCGTCCCTCAACGTCCTTTCGCAGGTATAAATCAAGGCGTCTGCCTGATTCCTTATCTCTATCAACTCTTTCTTTTTTCTGTCTTCTTCCGAATGAATCTCCGCTTCTTTTCTCATTCTTTCGACCTCTTCGTCAGAAACCCCGCAAGAACCCTCAATTCTTATGGACTGTTTTTTGTTAGTCGCCTTATCAGCGGCTGAAACCTGCAATATGCCATTGGCGTCAATCTCAAAAGAAACCTCTATCTGGGGTATGCCTCGGGGGGATGGGGGTATGCCATCAAGGATAAACCTACCCAACGACTTATTGTCATTGGACATCGGCCTCTCTCCCTGCAAGACCTTTATTTCCACAGACGGCTGATTATCGGCAGCAGTAGAAAATACTTGGGTCTTGGAAGTCGGAATGGTTGTATTTTTAGGAATAAGAATTGTATTCACGCCGCCTAAGGTCTCAATGCCCAAAGACAGAGGAATAACATCCAAAAGCAAAACATCCTTCATATCGCCATGCAGAATGCCTCCCTGAACCGCCGCTCCGACAGCCACCACCTCGTCCGGGTTAATGTCTTTCCTCGGCTCTTTGTTAAATAATTTTTTGATTTCCTCTTGAATTTTCAGCGTTCTTGTCTGCCCGCCGACCAAAACAATTTCATCAATATCTTTAGTATCTAATTTGGCGTCTTTAAGGGTCTTTTTGACTAATTCAATGGAGGCGTCCACATAATCTTTTATCATGTCTTCAAGCTGGGCGCGGGAAAGCTTGTAATTCAAGTGTTTCGGCCCGGAAGCGTCAGAAGTGATAAAAGGAAGATTAATGTCGCTCTCCAAAGCAGTGGAAAGTTCTATCTTCGCCCTTTCCGCCGATTCCTTAAGCCGCTGAAGGGCTAACTTATCTTTTGACAAATCTATGCCCTGGTCTTTCTTAAACTGGTTGACCAGCCAATCAATAATCTTCTGGTCAAAATCATCTCCTCCCAAATGAGTGTCGCCGTTCGTCGCCTTGACCTCAACCGTATCTCCGCCGATATCCAGAATAGAGATATCAAAAGTTCCGCCCCCAAAATCATAAACCACGATTTGCTGTTCCTCTTTTTTAGACAGCCCGTAAGCCAAGGCCGCTGCGGTTGGCTCGTTAATGACTCTCTTGACCTCAAACCCGGCTATTTCCCCTGCCACTTTTGTGGCTTTTCTCTGGGAATCGTCAAAATAAGCGGGGCAGGTGATAATGGCCTCTTTTATGCTCTCTCCGAGCCGGTCTTCCGCGTCATTTTTCAATTTCTGCAAAATCATTGCCGAAATCTCAAAAGGCCGATACCACTTATCTCCCATTTTTATCTCCACTCCGCCATCCTGGCTCTCTCTTATCTCATAGGGCAAAAATTTCATATCTTTTTGGACTTCTGAATCGCTGAATTTTCTGCCCATCAATCGCTTGACAGAGAAAATAGTGTTTTCCGGATTGGTAATTTGCTGTCTTTTAGCTAAAATCCCCACCATCCTTTCGCGGTTTTTAGTAATGGTGACAATAGAGGGCGTGGTTCTTGCCCCTTCTTTGTTTTCCACGATTTCCGGCTCGCTGTTAATGATAACAGCTATTGCCGAATTAGTTGTTCCAAGGTCTATTCCTAAAATCTTAGACATAAATTTTTTAATGATTAATTATTGTTTGTTATTGTTATTTTTTTTGAAACTTTGACTTTTGCCGGCCGAATCACTTTCTCCCCTATCTGATAGCCCTTCCGCACAACCTCTGCGATAATCCCTTCTTCTTCGCCTTCAACCGTTTCTGCCACTTCCTCAAAGCGCGGATTAAACTTTTTGTCCGGCTCGCTGACAATCTCTTGCACTCCGTGTTTTTTCAAGAAATCCTCAAAATATTTTTTAATCTGCAAGAATCCTGCAAGAACGACGGGATTTTCGGCTCCCTGATTCGTTTTTTCCGCCCGCTCGAATAAATCAAGCGCGTCCAGCAACTCTAAAATCCATTTTTCTTTTTCGTATTTTACCATTTTTTGGAATCTTTCCGCCTGCTCTTTCTTATAGTTCAAAAAGTCCGCCTGACTCCTCTGCCAGCCAGCCAAATATCTGTCTCTCTCTTCTTTCATCTGTTTCCGCTCCTTATCCTTATCCGAAAAATGATCCTTAACAGATCTTTTTTTGCTTTTATCTTCCATCAGAACGAATTTGACTCAAGTTTAATGTCTTTATTTTACACCAAGAATTCCCTTTGTCAATCCCCTGGCTGACACGATTTATTCTGGAGATAACTTCCCCTCAAAAATTACCCGCCCCGGGCGGGTAATTTCAATAATATGAGGTAATACGAAAACCTCTATCAACATTGATAACTCTCTCCAAGAGGCAACGTTCTTTATAAAGCGATTCTACTCTTGAAGGGAAAAATTTGCTATAATATTTTAATGTCTAAATTGTCTAAAGCCCAAACGATTATTTTCTTGTTAGTCGTTCTTCTGCTTGCCGGGTTTTTAAGATTATACGCGCTCCACAGCATTCCGCCGGGACTGTATCCTGACGAGGCAATGAATGCCAATGAGGCCCTGACC
>PEYH01000018.1 GCA_002774465.1 Parcubacteria group bacterium CG08_land_8_20_14_0_20_43_9 | reverse complement strand
AGGAAATAAGGGGGAAAATAGCGGCAGGGAGGTTCTGACCGGATATTTGACGCTGGTTATTATTTATGGTAACTTATTCTATCCTATTAAGAACACCAGTAGTTTGGTGGAGGAGGGCAAAATGGGCGTGGGTTGGCTTTTCGGCCTGACCGCTGTCGCTTTGCTTATTGCGGTAAGTTATGGCGGCATCGTCAACGGAGAAGGCGAGGGAGGAGCGATTCTCTGCGGATTTGTCTTCTTTTTCGGGGCGATCACTATCTTGGCCATCAAGGAGGAGCATTCTCGCAACATCAGGCGTTTCAAACAGAACATTGCCGAGTGTTTCCAGAATCGCCTCTGGGTGGCTGACAGCGTTGCCGAGCTTCCCGGGGGCATTGTCAAATGCCGACTCTCGCGGTGGCCACGGAATGACTGCGGCTCCGGAACGTCCGTGTTCGAGGGACTCGTAAACCGAGTGAAGGACGGCCCGATTCAGTCAGGCGACATCGTTCTTTGGAGCGATGACGAACTGCAAGTTCTCGGCAGGGTCAATATCAAGAAGAAGCAAAGGAGGTGATGGTGATGGCGATGGAGAAATCGGAAATTAGACAAAGAGTCGTGGAAGCCCCCTCAAACCACCTGATGATTGAGGAGGGCGGGATAAAGGATTCCGATGACCTGCAGAAGGACCTTGGCGCTGATTCGCTGGACGCGGTGGAAATCATCATGTCGCTGGAGGATGAATTCGACATAGAGATTCCTAATGACGAGGCGGAGAGGCAGACCACGGTCGGCCAGGTCGTGGACTTTATCGAGAAAGCTCTGAAGGATTCCGGGAGGTAGCCAACAACATGTCTCGCGATGCGAGCGGGGCGGCAGCCAACGCATTCCGGTTGCGGAATGCGTTGGCTCCCTTTTTTTGTTCATTGAAAAAAACAGAGTTTTGAGATAAGATTTAAGGAAGATGCCTGAAAATAAATATACAATTAACTTGAATCAGGAACAGAAAGAGGCGGTTTTGCACGGCAAAGGGCCTCTTTTAATTGTCGCCGGAGCAGGCACAGGTAAAACAACCGCAATCACTCACCGCTTGGCGAACTTAATACAAAGCGGGTTGGCCCAATCGCAGGAGATTTTGGCTGTGACTTTTACCGATAAAGCGGCCGGCGAGATGGAGGAGAGGGTTGACCGTCTTTTGCCGTTCGGCTATCTGGACCTCTGGGTTTCCACCTTTCATTCGTTTTGCGAGAGAATCTTGAAAGAACACGGATTGGATATCGGCCTGCCCACTAATTTCAAATTGCTTGACCAGACAGGCAGTTGGGTATTGGTCAGACAGAATTTGGATAAATTCAACCTGAATTATTACCGGCCGCTTGGCAATCCCGGAAAGTTCATTCACGCCCTGATTGACCATTTTGGCCGATGCAAGGACGAAGCCATTTTCCCCGAGGACTATCTCCAATACGCGGATGATATAAAAAGAAATTTTGATGACGGCGTTTTCGGAAGCCGGGCCGGGGACAGGGAAGATAAAATCACCCAAAAAGAGGCGGAGATAGAACAACAAAGGATAAGCGAATTGGCTGATGCCTATCATACTTATCAGCGTTTGCTTTTGGAAAATAATGCTTTGGACTTCGGGGATTTGATAAATTACTGCTTAAAACTTTTCAAAGAACGGCCAACGATTTTAGATAAATACAGAAGCCAGTTCAAGTATATTCTGGTTGACGAGTTCCAAGACACCAACTGGGCGCAATATGAATTGATAAAAACATTGGCAGGCCCGGCAAATAATTTAACGGCCAGTGCGGACGATGACCAAAGCGTGTTTCGCTTCATCGGCGCGTCTTTCAATAATGTTCTGCAGTTCAAAAAGGATTTTCCCCAATCAAAGGAAATAGTTTTGAAGGAGAATTATCGCTCAACCCAGAACATTCTTAATTTGGCATATAATTTTATCCAATTAAACAATCCCAATCGTCTTGAATATCAGCTCAATCAGGATAAGGAACTGGCGGTTGAGGCAAAAGAAAAAGGAGTTGAGCTTTCTTCGTTCAAAAAGATAGATAAAAAGCTGAAAGCCAGCGACCAGTCGGCCGGCTTGATTGAGCATCTTCATTTTGCCACTCTTGAGCAAGAAGCAGAGGGCGTGGCCAAAAAAATCGCTGAAATTATAAATAACGATAAGGAGGCGAACTTTTCCGACTTCGCGGTGTTAGTCAGGGCGAATGATTCTGCCACTGCTTTTTTCAAGGAATTTGAAAGGCAGAGAATCCCTTATGAATTTCTGGCTTCAAAAGGGCTCTATTCCCAGCCGGTGATATTGGACATAATCTCTTATTTCCGGATGCTGGATAATTACCATGAGAGTCCGGCTCTGAACCGGCTTTTGGGTTTGCCGTTCCTGAATGTGCCGGCCGAGGTAGCGGCCAAGATAAACCAGCACAGCAAGAAAAGGGCGCAGTCAACCTACGAAACCCTGCAGGAGTTGTCTTTGGTGAAAGGCGTTTCAAAAGAGAGCGCGCAGAAAATCGGATTCTTGGTTGACTTGATTAAAAATCACAGCAAATTGATCAGAGAAAAAACCGTTGGGGACATTTTTCTTGCTTTCCTCAATGATTCCGGATACCTGAAATATATTGTCAAGCAAGAAAACGACAGAGACATAGGCCTGGTTACCCAATTCTATAAAAAAATCAAATCGTTTGAAGAAAACAGCCCGGAGCCGACTCTGACTAATTTTATGCAGGCCATGGATATGGAGCTTGAATCAGGGGAAGCCGGTTCCCTGGAAGCAGACATAGAGAAAGGCCCCGACGCGGTCAAAATAATGACCATCCATTCTGCCAAGGGTCTTGAGTTCAAGTATGTTTTCATTGTCAATTTAGTGGACAAAAGATTCCCAACCATTGAAAGGAAAGAGCCGATAGAAATTCCGGATAAACTGATAAAGGAAATCGTGCCGAGCGGAGATATCCATCTTCAGGAAGAAAGAAGATTGTTTTATGTGGCAATGACCCGGGCGAAAAGGGGGCTGTTTTTCACTTCGGCAGACGATTATGGCGGGACAAGGAAGAAAAAACTATCGCGATTTTTAGGGGAAATAAACTTTAAGAAACCCGAAGCCGGCGCTGGCGGAGAAGTGTCTTTGAAGCCGGTTGAAAAAGGGGCTGAAGGAAAAAAGAGTTACAATATCCCGCCATATTTTTCCTATTCCCAATTTGCCGCCTTTGATAAATGCCCTTTGCAGTATAAATTCGCTCATATTTTGCGGGTGCCTTGCATCGGCACGGCGGTTTTCAGTTTTGGAAAAACAATTCACCGCACTTTGCGTCAATTTTTGGAAAACTATCTTGCGGACCAAAGAAAAAATCAAAAAGAACTTTTCCGGGCCGCGCCGGACGAAAAAGACCACAAAAAAAATGATTTTTCAGAGCCAGAGCAGTTGAAGCGAATAATGGCCGTTTATGAGGCGAATTGGATTGACGAATGGTATGAGAACAAAAAGCAAAAACAGGCATACTGCAAATTGGGGAAGGAAATTTTAAAGGACTTTTTGGAAAGATTTTTGAAAGAACAGCCGAAAATTAAATTTCTGGACGGGAGGCCGTCCTTGGAGCTGGATTTTTCGCTGAAAATAGGGGAAAATACCATAAAAGGAAAAATAGACAGGGTTGACGAACTGCCTGACGGGGGGATTGAGGTCATTGATTACAAAACAGGCAGGGGAAAAGAAAAATTGGCAAAAGAAGACAAAGAACAGTTAATGATTTATCAATTGGCCGGCGAGCAGATTTTCAAAGAAACGCCGGAATGCTTGAGTTATTATTATCTGGAAAATAGCGAAAAGAAAAGCTTTCAAAGCAGCGAGGAAGAGCGGGGGAGATTCAAACAGGAGGTTTTGAATAAGATAGAAAAGATTAAAAACAGCGATTTCAAAGCCACGCCCGGGTGGCAGTGCCAATTCTGCGATTTTAAAAATATCTGCGAATTCCGCAAACTATAATCAATTATCAATAATTTATTAAAATTAAAAATATGGTGGGAAACAAAATAATCGGCATCATCCTCTTGATTTTGGGGCTTCTGGTTATTTTTTGGGGCCTGTATTCTTCATATAACATCTTCAAAGGCAATCAGGCGCTTCCGCAGGTCTTCCGCTCCGAGGAAATAGATTTTGGATTAGACGGCGCTGAAAGCGAAACTGGCGCGCCGGATATCCAAAAACAGATGGAGGAAACGGTGAGCAGCCAGCTGGCTAAGATATTTCCTCCCGGGACATTCCTGAAACTGATGAATTTGGTCAGTTGGTCTATTTTCGCCTGGATTTTAATACTGGGCGGAGGCAAAATCGCGGGTCTCGGCATTAAATTGATGTCCAACGCGTAAGGCCGAAACTATGAGAAGACAAAATTACGAGACCGGGTTTCGTAATTTTGGTTGACAATGTGATTATTCGGATGTATAATAAAGACAGCTCGTTGGAACTATATTCTGTCCGGAATAGTCCGGGGGAGGTGAGTGCCGTGGCGTTCTCCGAAGTCCTTTCTGTCGAAAGAACGGAAGAGGGTATCTGGATTAAGATAGCGGTCTTTAAGGACCCCTGCCCCATAACAGTCACCTTCTGGAAGCCGTGGGGCCGAAGGGTTCAACCATGGTCCGTAACGACTAGCGCAGAGAATGCAAATCGGGGATGGGACAAGATTTCTCCTGATTTGGAATGTAAGCTTATTCGTCAGGCGTCGGCCATTGGCCGTTCGCACGAAAAAAGAGCTCCTCGCCAGCTCCGCCTCTTCTGACACCGCCGACATTCTGTTCTTTTGGGAACGGGACAGTTGGCGGTTTTCTCTTTTTGGAAATCCATGATAAGATATCCTAATAATTAACACCATTATTATGGATTATTTTTTTACCATTATCGCCGGGTTCGGAGGAGGAGTAGTACGGGGATTGATGGGCTACATCAAGCACCAGTATTCGTATAAAAATGTGGGCTTTAATCTGCCTTATTTTTTTTCCATGATGTTTCTTTCCGGAATAGTGGGGGTATTGTGCGCAACCGTGATTGGGAATATGGACGGGGTCGTTTTATCCACAGGGTTTTCTTCTTCCATCGCTTTTGTGGTCGGCTATGCGGGCGGAGATTTCTTGGATAACATTTATAAAATCATCATCAAGAAAAAAGATTAGGCCTTTATTCGGATTTCTGTTTTTTTTATTTTTCATTTTTAGTTTTACGTTTTTAATTTAACTGAACCGCAGCGAACCCGCCTTGGGCGGGGAGCAAAGGTGAAGGAGCGTGTCCCTGCAGAAATTTAAAGAAAAAAACGGGTACGATATAGAAAATTACTGGCTGCCGAGAGTGACCAGCATCACGGATGTGGTTTTTAAACCCGGGCTTTTGAGATATTATGCCCAACAGCCGAATTTTGCGGCCGCCCAGGAAACCTTGAATCACGCTGCCAACTGGGGAACAATCACTCACGGGGCAGTGGAAAAGTTTCTAATCGGCGAAGAATGTGAAATTGACCCGATGATTATTCCTTCTATCCAGGCCTTCAAGAAATGGAAAAAGGAATACAGGGCAAAAATTTTAGATATCCAAAATGACATAGAGAAAAAGGTTTATGATTTGGAGGACCGCTACGCCGGCACCCTTGACGCGCTGGTAGAAATTAAAGGCGTGCTGGGCGTGCTGGATATAAAAACCGGTTCAGGAATCTGGGACGAATACTCGCTTCAGCTCGCCGCCTATATGAACGCTTACAATAAATCAGTACCTCAAAAGAGAATGGCGAAAACGAGGTGGATTCTTCGCTTGGACCAGTTTGAAGAATGCAAGTTCTGCGGAGCCAAGAAAAGAGAAAAAGGCGGGAAAGTCATTATAAGGGGAGGCAAATTGCATTGTTATCATAAATTTTCGCCACCAAGAGGGGAGTTTGAGTTCAAAGAATTAAAGGACTTTGACCACGATATTGACGGATTTATCGGGGCCAAACGGCTTTGGGAATGGTATAACAAAAGCCAACTCAAACAAATAGAAAATTACCCGAAAACAAAAATTATCCAATCGCTGTTATGAATTATGAACAGAGAAGAAGCGTATAAATTATTAAAAGAGAATCTGTCCAACAATAATCTGCTCAAACACTGTTTGGCAGTGGAAGCGATTATGCGCGGGCTTGCCGGACGGTTGAACGGCGACCCTGAAATATGGGGGATAACCGGTTTGCTCCACGACATTGATTACGAAGAAACAAAAGGCGACCCGCTTCAGCATTCATTAGTTGGCGCGGAAATGCTCAAAAAATTGGGCTTTAACAATGAAATCACGGAAGCGGTTAGACGGCATAACGAGGCGCATAACATAAAACCGGAAGGAATCATGGCAAAAGCGTTGTTCGTTTGCGACCCGATGAGCGGTTTAATCGTCGCCGCCACCTTGGTTCTGCCGTCCAAAAGCATCAAAGATTTGACAACGGAAAATGTGCTGAACCGGTTCAAAGAAAAGGCCTTTGCCCGAGGCGCAAACAGGGAAATAATCAAGCAGTGCGAGCCACTACTCGGCTTACCAATGGAAGAATTCACGAGCATTGCATTAGAGGCGATGAAGAGTATAAGCGAAGAGCTGGGGTTATGACTATAAATAAAAATGCAAAACTAAAGATGAAAAATGACAATGTAAAATTAAAAATTTTAGATTTTTAATTGTCATTTTACATTTTACATTTTTGATTTTTCATTATGAGTTTTATTGCCGACCTCCACATCCATTCCAAGTATTCCCGCGCCACTTCACCGAACGCGGATTTGGAGCATATCGCTGAATCAGCCGAAATAAAGGGAATAAAGGTTGTCGGCACCGGGGATTTTACTCATCCCAAGTGGCTTCAGGAAATTGAGGAAAAATTAGAGCCAGCGGAGCAAGGGCTTTTCAAAATGAAAAAATCTCAACAAAACAAGATTCGTTTTCTGCTAAGCGCGGAAATAAGCTGTATTTATTCCGCCAAAGGCAAAGTAAGAAAAATTCATATCGTGATATTGGCGCCGTCAATGGAAGCGGTTAAAAAAATCAATCAATCGCTTTCAAAAATCGGCAATCTCAAGGCGGACGGTCGGCCGATTTTGGGCTTAAACGCCAAGGAGCTCCTGAAAATAACCCTTGAGGCGGACCGGGACTGTCTGTTTGTGCCGGCCCACTGCATGACTCCCTGGTTCGGTATTTTTGGTTCAAAATCAGGGTTTGATTCCGTAGAAGAATGTTTTGACGATTATTCAAAGCATATTTTCGCTTTGGAAACCGGGCTGTCGGCCGACCCGGCAATGATTCGGAGAATTCCTGACGGCCGGCGCGTGGCATTGATATCAAATTCTGACGCTCACTCTCCGCAAAAATTAGGCAGGGAGGCCAATGTCTTTGACGCGGATTTAAATTATTCCGGAATCGTTGAAGCGATTAAATCCAAGAATCCCGAAAAATTCTTATACACTATTGAGTTTTTTCCGGAAGAAGGGAAATATCATTATGACGGCCACCGGGCTTGCGAAATTTCTTTGTCTCCAGCCGAATCAAAAAAATACAATAATGTGTGTCCGGTTTGCGGAAAGCCCCTTACCTTGGGAGTGGCGAACCGAATAAGCGAGTTATCCGATAAAGAAGAGGGCTTTGTCCTTGACAGAGCAGTCCCGTTCAAAAGATTGATTCCCTTGAAGGAAATCATCGCTGAAGCCCTCAACTGCGGGCCAAGCGCCAAGAAGGTAGGGACCGGATATGATAATTTGATAACCGAATTCCAAAATGAATTTAATGTCCTGCTGAATATTCAAGAAAGCGAGTTGAAAAAAAGCGCTCCGGCGCAAATAGCGGAAGGGATAATAAGGGCCAGGGAGGGGAAACTGTTTATTGAGCCGGGCTATGACGGGGTATTTGGAAAAATCAGAATTTTTTCAGAACAGGAGAAAAAAGGCCTTATCAAGCAAAGAGTCCTTATCTGATGCCCTTAAAACATTGACGGGAACGATGTTAAGGGGTAAATTAAAGATAGAAATTTCAAATCCCAAAATTCAAATAAATGTCCAAATCCAAAATCCAAAATAAAAAATCCAAAGTCAGGACCAAGGTCGGGATAGCAGGCATGACGCCCAAGAAACCGAGACAGGAAATCCTTTTCCAGCCCAGAATAGGCATAATTGGCATTGGCGGAGGCGGCGGTTCAGTGGTTGGAGAAATTGCCAAAATAATACACCGGAAGAGATTGCCTCATTTGAATAAGATTAAGTTCGTGGTGGCTAATGTTGATTATCAGGCAATCAAGATGGCTCCTAAACAGGCAGGGACTTTTTATTTCGGCAAAGAAATAACTCGCGGACTCGGCTGCGGGATGAGCCCCCAGCTCGGAGAAAAATCCGCTTTGCAGGACAAAAAATCAATTGAAAAACTGCTGAAGAATTGCGATTTTTGCATATTTATATCCTGTTTGGGCGGAGGCACCGGCTCCGGAGCTACTCCGGTGTTTGCCGAGGTTGCCAAAAGTTTAGGAATTTTATCATTGGGGATTTTCACTCTGCCCTTTTCTTTCGAGGGAAGCGAGAGAGGAAAAATCGCCAGAAACTCTCTTGAAAAAATTAAACCCAATGTTAACGCCTTTGCCATAATTCCGAATCAAAGAATTTTTAAGATTATTGACCAAAAAACGCCCATTCATAAATCTTTATCAGCGATGAACAATGTTCTGGTCAAAATTTTAGAGGGATTCATTGAAACCCTTTACGCTCCGGGCTTGATTAATCTTGATTTTTCTGATTTCAAGGCGGTTTTAGAAAAAGAAAGCCAATTAACTTACCTTAATTCACAGGAGTTCAGCGGGGTGAACCGCACCGAGAAGGCGGCAGAAGCGGTCTTGAATAATCCTTTGATGAATTATGATATTTCCGGAGTTCAGGGGATGCTATTTAACATAGTGGGGTCCAAAGATATGAAAATGAGCGAAGTGGAGGGAATCAGCAAGAAAATTGAGAGCTATAACCCTCGGGCGAAAATTATCTTCGGGGTGATGCAGGGTAATCAGCACCATGGCAAAATCAAAATTACTCTGATAGCCGTGGGGTGCGGGGCAAAAGAAAAGCCAAAATTAAAAAAGAAAAGGGCAAAAAAAACGACGCTTAAGCCGGGAGAAGAAAAACAAGAGATAGAAAAACAAGGGTCAACGGCAAAAGAAACGCTCAAAGGTCCGGCTGGGTTAAAAAAAGAGGAAGTGGCCCAAGTCGCGGCTGTTGAAGCGCCTGCCAAGAAAGAAGCCGGGCCAAAAACAATAAAAAAGAAAAAGCGAACGGAAAAGATTGAGATTATAAAGAAAACGAATATCAGGAGAAACGCCCTTGACCTTCATAAGCAGGCGGAAGAAGATGAGAAGAAAGTTCTTGAAG
>PEYH01000030.1 GCA_002774465.1 Parcubacteria group bacterium CG08_land_8_20_14_0_20_43_9 | reverse complement strand
CGAAATGCCTGCCGAAGCGAGGGGCGAAGCCCCGAGCGAGGCAAATCACACTGTAAATAAACTTTGGTGGACCTAGTGAGAATCGAACTCACGTCTCCGCATTGCAAATGCGGTGTATTAGCCACTATACTATAGGCCCCTAAAATTTAGGCAATTGAACAAATGAGGTGCTCTAGCCAACTGAGCTACGAGCCCATAAATTTTATAACTTGTAAGTGGGCGCGGATGGACTTGAACCATCGACCCCGTCATTATCAGTGACGTGCTCTGGCCAACTGAGCTACGCGCCCGTGAAATTATTTATACCGTAAGGCGTCTAATGGGTCAAGCTTGGCCGCTTTCCTGCCCGGGAAAAACCCGGCTATCAGACCAACGAAAGTTGATACGATAATCAGCGTGATAATAAACCAAGCCGGATAGTAAAATAAACTGATTGCTTTGCCGCCAAAAGCGCCAGCCAGTATGTTTATTGCCAAATTAAATAACGAGCCCCCTAAAATCCCGACTATCAATCCTGAAATGCCTCCCAAAAATCCCATTACCGTGGCCTCACTGATAAACATTGTCAAAATATCTTTCTTTGAAGCGCCGGTGGCTCTCATAATTCCTATTTCATTGGTCCTCTCAAGCAAGGTCACGGTCATCGTATTCACCATCCCGATAGCCGCCACAAACAAGGCAATGGCTCCAAAAAATCCCAAAGCGAACTGTATGCCCTTAAAAATCTTATTCGCCTGACTGACTGTTTCAGACAAAGAGGTAACTTGGAAGCCCTTATCAATCAAAGCGTCGCTCGCAGAAGAGATACTGCTTTCTTTATCCACTCTTACTTTGGCCGACTCATATTCAAAAATATTGACCTTCTTTTGCAAATCAGCCAGCGGGAAATAAATAAAAACCGATTCTATGTCTCCAACCACTCCCGCCACTTCGTATCTATCGTCAAATTGGACAAATTCTTCTCCGCCGGCGCCGGCTTCTCCGATTGCCCCGGAAATCTGGATTTCCGCTTTTTCGCCGATGATTTTATCGTTACTCTCCACGCCGAAAAGCATAACAACCGCCTCTGAAACCACTATCTCTCTCTTGCCTTTATCCGCCGCCCGGCCGTTCTTAATGTTGACCCCCTCATATTTTAAATAATTTTCATCTATGCCCTTGAGGATAATATTCCCGATTAAATCCCCCATGGTAATCTGGGCCGGATAACTGGCAATCGGAGAAATATCTTTAACGCCGTTAATCCCTTTTATCTCCGCCAAAGCGCTGTCGTTAAGGACAATAACATCCGGCTGAGTGCTGGAGATGGTCAAGCTCAACAAGGTATCACTGCTGACGATATTGGACAAAATCAAATTCTGAAACCCATAGCCCAGTCCTATCAGGAATAAAACCGCACCCGTGCCCACCCCCATTCCTAAAATAGTCAACCAAGTTCTGGCCGGTCTGGTTCTGAACATCCTTAAAGAAAGTTTTAACGAATCGCCGTATTTCACGATTGGGACAAGATTACTTCTAATTTTTTCGCCAATATTCTGGCGGTGCCTCGCTTAAGCCCGACCCCGCCGTCCTTGACCGGCCGGTCAAGATGCTCCTGAAACAACTTTCTATCCCAAGTCCCCTTTATTCTTTGCTCTATTCCCTCTTCAATCCTCTGCGCCCTTAGGTAAGAAAGCTCGCCCTTGTAATCTTCCAGCAATAACCTTCGCAATTTCATTATCAATTCCAATTGTTCGGAAACCGGAATTTCTTTTCTAAGCTCAACCCGCAATGTTTCCGCTCCCCTCAAAAGCTCCTTAATCTGGTCAATAAATTTTTGGGCGGTCTGTTTATACAAGCCGACCCCGCCATTCTCAATCGGCTTATCCAGTATGGAATAAAGCTGTTCAAAATTGATTTTCTTCTCAAGCAAATCCCTGATGGACTTTTCCAGCAGCTCGCATTGATATTCGCTTAACTCTTTAGTCAGGTAATCGGCCAGCACTTTTGCTTTTAACTCACCGATTAAGGCGTGCGGATATGTCCTGGCCATCCTGAACAGGGCTTCGTGGACCCGCTCTCTCTGTGTTATTTTTTTAAATTGCCGTTTTTCCGGATTAATCACTTCCCGAACGATTTTTCCGTCCTGCATAAAATATGCCCGGTGGGCATAGTGAAGATATCTTTGGTCATGAGTGACCAAAATAATCGTCTTGCCGTCTTTCTCGTTGATATCTTTCAGGGTCTCCATTACCGTTTCCGCTGATTTGCTGTCCAGATTGCCGACCGGCTCATCGGCCAAAATTATTTTCGGGTCATTCATCAGCGCCCTGACAATGGCGGCCCTCTGCTGCTGCCCGCCGGATAAAGCAGATGGAAATTTCTTGCCTTGGGGCCAGATTTCAAAACGTCTTAAAAGCATTTCCGCTTTTAATTCTCTTTCAGTCGGGGCTTCGTTTATAAACATTTTGGGAAGCAGGACGTTCTGAACGACATTCAAGGTAGGTATCAAATGATAGGCCTGAAAAATAATGCCAACTGTATTCCGGCGGTGCTCAACTAAATCATTTTCCGTAAATTCCGACACCTCCCGGCCGTTTATGGAGAAAACGCCCAAACTCGGTTTTCTTAGGCCCAAAATAACATAAAGCAAGGTTGATTTCCCGCAGCCCGACGGACCGAACAAAACAATATATTCTTTTGGATATATTTCTATGCTGACATCATCCAACGCCCGCTTCTCATTGGAACGGCCTGCGTTGTATATCACGCTCAACCCCTGAACTTTTATCAATGGTTCCATTATTTTATCTCAATTTTTGAGTCCATCCGAATATCTCTTCAAAATTCCTGATTATCATTTCCAGCACGCTCTCGGTTCTCTGCGGGGTAAGGATGGTGAACTCCTTTGACCGGGCCGTATTGCCGGCAGAGTCCTTTGATTCCACCCAGAACCGATAAACCGTGGACGGCTTAAACCGGGTGGTTACTACCACATGCTTGTTGGTCAAAGCAGAATCTAAGATGGAGCTGAATACCTGGGCGCTTGACAGCGACCCCTCCTTCCAGAAAAGCTGGCCAGTAGCCGGCTCATTGGTCTGCCAGTCAATAATGGTCTGAACTTTTAATTCCTGGCCCGGGTAAAGAGTAGAATTCGCCCTTACTTGAGTAATAATCGGAGCCACAGCATCCTTGCCGGTAGTGAACTCGAGATTTGCGCTTCTGGCTTCATTGCCCGCCTCGTCCTGACAAATTACCACGGCCAGATACTCGGTATCAAGGGCAAGATTTTCCAATCTAAGAGTATGGCCCTTGACTAAACTCTTATCCCCTTGGCTAAGGGTCTTGCCGGATATCAAATCAGTGTATTCTATCACGGAACTGGCCGGAATATTGGTGTCCCAAGTAAATTCCACAAAATTCTGCCCAATCTCCGCCATTCTCAAACCAATAATCTCAATGCCAATGGGTTTGGTCTTGAAGGCGGCGTCAGCGCTGGTGGCGGCAGGCCCTATTTTGCCTTGCGAACGAATCTGATAGTGATAAACCGAGTCCGGTTTCAGGTTCAAAAGCTCGACAAAGTGATAGGTCGTTAATTCTTCCCGGTTGCCAACCACGTACTTATAGGCGTCCGGGAAATTGGCGCTATACATTTCCGCCGGAGAATAAGCGACCATGCTGTTTGTCGGCTGGTCTGTCACCCAAATTATCCGGGCTGAATCAGCGGTTGTTTCCACTACCGGGTATTCACCGGCAATAAACGGCGGGTTCATTATTCGCTGGGCTGTTTCTTCAATAATCGCATAAATGTCTTCCAGCCCTCCCACCGTAGTGATTCCTCCAATCCTCTCAATAATCTGCTCTATGCTGATTTCTCCGGCCGGCAGTTCGGCAATGCCTGACAAAGTGGTTATGCTGTTGTCCAGGCCCCGGCCGATATTCCCCCAATCATCAATGGAAACCGCCCGCAGATGATAAGTGGTATCCGGGGACAAACCCTTCAAAATAATGGTATGCTCGCTTTCCGTCGGCTCATAAAAGCCCTGGGAAAGCCCGTATTCCGCGGTCTCGCCATATTCCACCATCCCGCTCGCCTTTTCATCGGTCTTCCAATAAACCCGGGCCCCGAGAGCGGTTATCTCGTCTATTTTCAAATCGCTGATGGTCGGCGGTTTTTGGTCAGCCCTTTCATAACTGACCCCTCCGCCGCCTCCGCCGCCTATATACACCGTCTCTCCCGGCTCCCTGGTAGTGGTAAAAGTATAGCCGTTCCCCGAATTGTCGTCTGTGGTAGAATTGTCGGCCGCGTCTTTTGATATGACCTTATAATAGTAAGTAGTGTTCCTCTCCAATCCCGTAACCGCTACCGAATGCTGATAAGTCAGGGTGGAGTCCTCTGATGTTTGGGAACCGTATGCTGTAGAAACCCCGTAAACGACCTGCGAAGTGGATAATTCATCGGTGGTCCAAATGATAGTCGCCGCGGTGTCCGAGACCGTGGAGGCGGAGACATTATAAATCGTCGGCCCGGTATTGTCCGCGGCCGTGGTGAGGTTGTAATAATCCCCGGAATTATTATCAGTGGCAATATTGCCCGATACATCCTGCGAACGCACCTGATAATAGTAAATCGTGCCGGAATCCAATCCTGCCAAAGATACGGAATGGCTGACGGTTGAATCAGTAATCTGCCCCGCCATAGAACCAAGAGACACGGTGGTGCCATAATCAACTATTGAATTTGCGCTTTCGTCAGTAGTCCAAGTAATGACAGCGGAGGTCAGGGTAACAGACCCAGCTGAAACAGCGGAAATAACCGGGGCAATCACGTCCTCTTTGGCGGAAGCGGTAGTAAATGAAGAAATGCCCGAAGCGGCTGAATTATCAGAGGCATCCTTGGAAATAACCCTGTAATAATAAACGGTGTTGGCGGTTAATCCGGACACAATAACGCTATGCTGTTGACGAAGATTCGTCACCTCGGTGGTGGTAGCCGACCCTGATAAATCACTGCTTAGAGAATATTCCACTTGGGAAGTGGCGTCTTCGTCCGTATCCCAAGTGATAGTGGCGGAGTTCCGGTCTATCACCGGCACGGCGACATTGCTGATAGCCGGAGCGGTTGTATCAGCAGTCGTGGTAAAACTGTAATAGGCCCCGCCATTATTGTCTATGGTGATATTGCCGGATGAATCTCTTGATTGGACTTGATAATAATAAGTGGCGCCCGGAGATAAACCAGACAAGGAAACGATATGAGAGGCGGTGGAACTGGCATTGCTGCCCGCCACATAAGAAAGGGTTGAAGTGGCGTTTCCGTAAACCACTATGTTATCCGCATCTTCATTAGTGGTCCAAGTTATGTCCGCCGCAGTCAAAGTAATATTGGTCGCCTGCACACTGGAGATGACCGGCGGAGTGATGTCGGCCGCTGATTCGGTGGTAAAAGTGTAATCCTGCGACACGGCCTCATTGCTGTCGGAATCAGTGGACCTTACCCGGAAATGATAAGTGGCTTGGGAGAGAAGCCCCGCCAAGGTAACTGAATGGGAAGTCGCGGAATCATATTGGCCTTGCGAATAACCATAGGCCGTATCCAGCCCATATTCCACAAACGAATTAGCGTTTTTGTCCGTGTTCCAAGTAATAGTAGCGGCATTGGAACCGGTATCAACAATTTGGATATTGGAAATAACCGGCGGGTCGGATACAGAAGTAAGGGTGGTAAAGGCATATCCCTGCCCGCTGTTATTGTCAATCTGCTGATTGCCGGATGGGTCTTTGGACTTTACTTGAAAATAGTAAGTGGTGTTAGGCGTAAGCCCAACCAAAGTCACAGAATGAGAAGCGGTCATTGTCGGCAGACCCTGCTCATGGGAATAAGTGGTGGTGGCCGCGGAAAAACCGATATACGAATCAGCCACCTCATCCGTATCCCAAGTAACAGTAATGGATGTCTTAGCCGGCTCTCCGATTTGCACATTGGAAATAACCGGCGCAACACTGTCGCTCGGGTCTCCGCTAGTGGTAAATGTGTAGTCGCCGGATATGCCTTCGTTCCCGGCTCCGTCAACTGACCTGACTCGAAAATGATAAAGCGTAGCAGGCAAAAGGTCTTGAGGTAAATTAACTGAATGGGATGTGACTGAATCGTCTTGGCCGTAGATTCTGCCGTAAGAAGTGGCTAAACCAAATTCCACAAAAGAAGACGAGTTTTCGTTGGTGGTCCAGGTTATGGTGGCAGTATTATAGGCAATGCCCGAAGAAGAAACATCGGAAATGCTGGGAGGGGTAACATCCTCGCTGGAGGCAATGGTGCTAAAACTATTTTCCGCGGATATTGATTCGTTCCCCGAAGAATCGGTTGAGCGAACCTTAAAATAATAATCAGTTAAGGGGGTTAATCCATTAAGAGTAATCTCGTGGGAAATGACATAAGCAAAATCGCCCTGCAATGTGCCGGAACTGAATCCCGGGCTGGTTGAATATTCCACAAAGGAAGTGGATGACTCGTCTGTATCCCAAGATATAGCAGCGGAATTTTCAGTAATATTAGAAACTGTTATCGGGGTAAAGATGAACGGACCGGTCTGGTCGGGGCTGGCAGTGGTGAACTGACCAATGGTTGAATCAAAACAATTATTGGAAGCGTCGCAGGAATGAGCTTTGAAATAGTAAGTGGTTGTATGGTTCAAGCCCGTAAGCGTCACCGAATGGGAAGTGGAATAGCCGCTAACGCCCTGGGTGGGAGAGCCCTCGGGGACCGAAGCATTAGTGGAATAAATCACTTGCGAAGTTGATATTTCATCCGTGGTCCAGGTAATAATGACCGAATTGATTGTTGGAGTGGAAGTAGCCACCCCGGATATGGTTGGCGGAACATTGTCAGCAGGATTTCCTCCCGCTTCCATAGATACGGTGGTAGAGTATTCGGAATTATTAATAATATCGTCAACCGAACGCGTCTTGTAATAATAAGTGGTCCCTTGGGTAAGCCCTGTTTCCAATATGTAATTGAGATTAATGTCGGTGATGGTGCTCAATAAATCAAAATTTGTCCCGTCATCAGAACGATAAACCTCGTATTTTATCCAATCGGAAACAGTGGCCTTATCCCAAGTGATAAACAATCGGAACTCGCTCGTGCTGGCATTGGACACATCCTGAATAAACATATTTCCCGGAATTGCCGGCGGATTATTATCCAGAGTAATGGTGTCGGTGTAAGGTCCGATTTCATTGCCCTTGGTATCTTTAAACTTTACATAGACCGTTCTAACACAGCCGTATTCCTGGTCGGCGCAAAAAGCATCCAGCGACCAAGCGGTTGAAGAGGCGTATGATTCGTAGGTCTCGGTGTCAAAGGTGCCGTCATTGGACAGAATAAACTGCAAGGCAGTATCATCGGTGCAGGAGAGATTGGCGGTATTGCTCAAAATATTGGTCTTTTCCGCTCCCTTGCTGGTGGTGGCGTTCCCGTTAATATCTATGCCCGTATTGCCTACGGCGGTCAAACCAACTACTGGGTCTTTGGTATCAAATTCAAAAACCGAAGAGTCAGCTGAACCGACCTGCCGGGCGGCATTGCCGTCATTTGCCACTACCCTTACTTTGACTGTGCTCGCCGCGTAATAGCCGTCAACATCGGTTTTGGCTGTCCAAACAATGGATTTCCCATTGCCGACAGATACGCCGGAACCGGCGTCCCCGGTCAAAGAATCCGCTTTAACCCAAATCGTCCCGCCCGAAGAATGGCTGGTTTTGTAATAAACGGTGTTATTGGCGCCCCTTGCGCACCCGATTAAATCATTGCCGCTTTTTCCGCTGTAGGTAATCTGTTCGGAATCAATTTGGACTGTGCCCGAATTGGCTAAATAAGTGGCGTCGGAAACAGAAATCGTAGTAACATTCGCATCTATATCCCCATCTAAGGTGACTCCCAAATCATATAGCAGATAAACCGTGCTCGTGGCTTCTTCGGCGTCTGTCCAATCATAGCTGACATTGACCGCGCCCACAGAATCCTGCGAGGCCGTTACATTAGAAACCGTGGGCGCGGTGTTGATGACATAAGTCAGGGTAACGTCGCTTAGGGTCGGGCTATTGCCGATTGAATTCGTTATGAAATAAAATCGGGACTGAATCCAGTGGTCATCGCTGGCGTCTTTCATCATATCGTCTATGGCTTCTCCGCCGGCGCTATCGGTAAAATAAGTGCTGGTGGCGCACCCGGCTCCCCCGTTATCCGGGCCGCACCAATCCGTAAAAGCATTTGGGGTATCATCGCTGTCGTCAGCCGGCGTTCCGTTATCATTGTTAGTCGCTGTTCTTACCTGAAACAAAATATCGGTGCCGGAAGGGACGGTTTCCGACCAGGCGATACTGGCCAAGGTCACGGCCGGGTCGGTAGTATTGTAGGGCGAGGAAAGCAAAGGCCCGTAATCAAACTGATAATGATAAATGCTGTCGGAAAACGTTTCCCCTGTTCCGTCAAAACCGCCGAAGATATAAACCCGATTATCATCAGAATTAAAATCAGCAGACCCGGATTTCAAGTTTTTTGCCAATACTTCTGTTTGAGCTGTGGCATTAGAACTGCCGTCAAACACTAAAACCTCGTCAAGATAGACCGAAGTGTCTCCGGTTAAGCGGTATCCTCCAAAAACATAAATTTTCTCAACAGTGCCTCCGCCGAAACTGGAATAATAGGACACCGCCGTATAAGCCCTGGCGCTGGGCATCGTATAACCCGGGTCCGAGGCCCCGCTCGCCGCGCTGGTCGGGTCAAAGGAATAAATTTTGTTTGAATAAGCCCCGGCTGTATTGTCATATCCGCCGAACACATAAATCAAGCCGCTGTCCGGATAATAAACAGCCGAACTTCCCTTGAGTTCCGGCAAGGAACCGGCGGTAATAGTGGAAACCGCGCCGGTTGAGGGATTGAACTCTATGATTTCGTCCAGATAAGTCGGAGTGGTTGAGCCGTCCAAGTAAAATCCGCCAAAGACATAAAATTTTCCGACATTAGGCGCAAAAACCGCGGGCGCGTACTCTCTTCCGGAAGGCAGGGAATAACCGGTGCTGGTGGCATTGCTTGAAGGGCTGGCAGGATTAAAGGTATAAATAGCGCTGTTGAACTGACTGCCTGTATTGTCATAGCCGCCAAAGATATAAATTTTCCCGTCGCTGGTATTCAGGTCCGCAGAATGCCCTCTTAGTTCCACGGGCAAAGAGCCGATGCTCGTAGTGGTGGCGACATCAGCTGAAGAATCATACCGCGCTATTTCCGTCAAATAATGCGGGTCGTTTGAGCCATCCAAGTAATAACCGCCGATGATGTAGAACTTTTGGGAAGCAGAATCGTACACTGTGGCAGTATCATATTTGGCAGTCGGCAAAACCGCGCTTTTGCCTGCCAAGGTTGAGGTGGCATTAAAGCTGACTTGCCCGCCCGTTAATGTCTTTATCTCGTCTGGCTTTGACCAAAATTTTGTCCAATTGGTCTGGTTTGTCGGATGGATAGGATAATTGACAATGTCCTCCCCTCCGGACCAATCCGTCTGC
>PEYH01000052.1:430-2723 GCA_002774465.1 Parcubacteria group bacterium CG08_land_8_20_14_0_20_43_9 | reverse complement strand
CTCGTAATTTTTTTTTACCAAAACTATTGACAAACTTCGCGGGTTGACATACCATCAAAATATACCTCCACGCCTTTGCCCCACCCGGTCTGCGGGCGGAAGAAGGAAGAACTGGGAAGATGCCCTCTCCCAGGAAGGGCTGGGGAGGCGCCAACCCTCCCCAGCCCGCCCTCTGCGGCGGAGCCAGAGCAAGAGGGCGCTGTCCTTTGCCAACTCGTTCTTGTTCGCTGAAAGGCGAACCCGCAAAACTCCCCTTCGGATTCTCTCCGGAGGGCTTTTCACTGCCTTGATGTTGCTTTTCAAAAAGATTTCATATACAATGTAAAAACTATGCTTACGCCGCAAGACAAAGAAAAGATTATCAAGAAGCATGAGGTGCACAAAACAGATACCGGCTCGCCGGAAGTCCAGTGCGCGCTCTTGACCACTAAAATCAAGCGCCTGCTTGCGCATCTTAAAAAACATCCCAAAGACCTTCATTCAAAAAGAGGGCTTTTGCAGATGGTGGCAAGAAGACGAAAATTATTGAAGTATCTTCAACAGAAAAATGCCCGAAGATACAGCGCCCTTATCCAAAAAATAGGCCTTAAGAAGCGATGAAAAGCCAAAAACATCCAGACCAAAGAGTGATTGTGCTGATAGACGCTCAAAATTTATACTACTCGGCAAAAAACTTATACCGCTCCAAAGTGAACTTTGAAGAAATTCTGAAATTGGCAATAAGCGAAAGGCGGCTTGTCAGGGCCTTCGCTTATGTGGTCCAAACCAAAACCGGAGAAGAAAAACCTTTTTTTGAAGCCCTCACCGGCTTGGGCATTGAAACCCGGGTCAAACCCTTGCAGGAATATTACAGCGGATTGAAAAAGGCGGACTGGGATGTAGGCATTGTAGTAGATGGAATCAGGGCCTCAACTTCGGCCGACGTAATAGTCCTGGCTTCGGGCGACGGCGACTTTATCCCCTTGGTGGAATATCTTAGAAACCAGGGGAAGAGAGTGGAAGTAATCGCTTTTGGCCGCTCCACTTCTTCTAAAATCAAAGAAGAAGCAGATGAATTCATAGATATTGAGAGCGACCCTAAAAAATACCTTCTTAAAAAACAACTCAAAGCATAACATTATGAAATTTAACAAAGAGATAGGAGGCAAAAATTTTGAAGTGGAAATTGACACTTTAGCAGAGCAGGCAAACGGAAGCATTTTTGTCAGAATGGGAGATACTCTGGTTATGGCAGCCGCCACAATGTCCCCCCAAGATTTGGAGGGATTGGATTTTTTTCCCCTGACTGTTGAGTTCCAGGAAAAATTTTACGCGGCCGGGAAGATATTGGGCTCAAGATTCGTCAGAAGAGAAGGCAGGCCCTCTGAAGAATCAATTCTGACCTCCCGCCTGATAGACCGGTGTGTCAGGCCCCTGTTCCCGAATGGCCTGAAAAGGGAAATCCAGATAATCGTCAGTTGTTATTCTTTTGACGAAGAAAACGACCCGGACATCCCCGCAGTAATGGCTGCTTCACTGGCTCTCGGCATATCCGACATTCCCTGGAACGGCCCGGTTGCGCCGATAAGAGTGGCGAAAATCGACGGTAAACTTGTCTTAAATCCCAATTACGCGGACAGGGAGAAAGAACATCTGGAAATAATGTTAAGCGCAGCCCAGCAGGGAAAGGAAATCATAATAAATATGATTGAAGGGCAGGCAAATGAAGCGAAAGAAAATGAAATTATGGAGGCAGCGGAATTTGCCCAGAAGCATCTTGAAGAAATCATGGACTTCCAAAAAGAAATCATCGCCAAAGCGGGAAAAGAAAAAATCCAAATCCAAAAAGAACTGCCAACGGAAATGCTGGCAAGGCTGAAAGAAAATTTTTCCGAAAAGCTGGCTGACGCAATGCTCCAGCCCTTATCAATTGAAGGCAAAAGGGCGATGCAGCAGCTTCAGGAGGAAATTATTGAGTTTTCAAAGAAAAATTTCGGAGAGGACAAGATAAATGCGGCCAAAGAATTCATTGAAGAAGAACTGACACAAATTCTCCGCCATCTTATCCTTGAAAAAGGCAAAAGGCCTGATGCCAGAAAATTAGACGAGATAAGAAAGATTGACTCAATGATTGAGATTCTGCCGAGAGCCCATGGTTCAGCGGTCTTTATCAGGGGGGCGACAAAAGCCCTTTCCAGCGTCACCCTCGGCTCCCCGGGCGACCAGCGTCTGATTGAGGGGATGGAAATCAGCGGCAAGCAAAGGTTTATGCATCATTATAACTTCCCTCCTTATTGTTCCGGGGAAATCAAAC
>PEYH01000052.1:0-349 GCA_002774465.1 Parcubacteria group bacterium CG08_land_8_20_14_0_20_43_9 | reverse complement strand
TTATTCCCAAATTTGAAGATTTTCCTTATACTATAAGAATAGTAACAGAAATTCTTTCTTCCAACGGCTCCACTTCAATGGCTTCAGTAAGCGCCGCTTCTCTGGCTCTGATGGATGCCGGAGTGCCAATTAAAAGCCCGGCTGCGGGCATTGCTGTTGGATTGATTAAATCAGAAGAAGATTATCGTCTATTAACCGACATTCAGGGACCAGAAGACCACTTCGGCGATATGGACTTTAAGGTGGCTGGAACGCTTGAAGGGATTACAGCAATCCAAATGGATGTTAAAATAGATGGTATAGGCCTGAATATAATGAGAGAGGCACTGGAAAAAGCCAAATCAGCCAG